>NZ_JAYGHZ010000006.1:0-21275 GCF_034931285.1 Synechococcus sp. BA-120 BA3 | reverse complement strand
CATCCCAATGGACTGATGAGCAAGACCAACCGGCGCCGGCTACGGCGTCAACAAGCCGGGGCTACAGCCTCACAGGGTGGGCCAGATTTCATGTCGCCGGAGGACCAATTCCGGATGTCGCTTGACATCTGGGTCCACGGCGGCAATCTGCACCAGTGCCGCCACTATTCGCTCTATCTGGCGCTGCAACTCAAGGCCCGTCTTGCCGGGCTGGAAACCCCCGTCCATGGTCTGGCCCCCAGCCATCACAGAACCTGACGCGAGTTTGTGACTGGCAGGGACTGCTGATCGGTGGTTCAAGGCCAGACCCTCCCGATGCCGTTGAGCTCGAAGCGCTTGGGGGCGCCGGGAGGGATCGCGCAACAGAGCCAGACCGATTCGCCATCGCTGGGTCGAACTCGGGAATGCAAGGGATGGGGCATCCCGCCGCTGGTCCGAGGGCCAGGCCCACAAGCCTCAGATCAGCAGCAGGCGATCGAGGAGTTGCTTCCAGGTCAGGCCCTGCAGCTGGGCGCCGAAGACGTGGCTCTGCTCTGCGGGTTCCAGGGGCGCCTGGCCCACGCTGCGCAGCAGCCGGTTGAGTTCCGCCGGATCCAGATGGTCGTTGCCATCGCCATCGATCGGCAACAGGTACTGCAACAGCCGTTCCTCCCCCTCGCGCAGCCGCCGCAGCCGCAGCAGCAACTCGCTGAACTCCACCGCATCGACGCTGCCATCGCCATCGAGATCGCTCGCTTGCAACACAGCGGCCAGCTGGTCGGTTCCCACCGCCCCATCGGTAGAACCGACCCCCAGGCCCTCCGCCAGTTCCGCCACACTCAGCCGCCGATCCTGGTCCCGATCGAGCGAGGCGAAAAGCGTCTCCAGCTCCGTCACCAAGACCGGCTCGGCCCGGGCCAGCAGGGAGGGGTAGCGATCCCCGGCCAGGGCACCGCGCAGCTGTCGGCGGAAATCGCCCATCAGCCGGCGAGCCACATCAAAGCGGCGGCGATGTTCCTCGGGGGTGAGGATCGAATGCAGGCCCACCGGAATCAGGGCCGGAACCATGCGCTTCAGCAGCAGCAGCAACAGCGCGGTGGAGACGATGAACGGCAGGGTGAGCACGGGCAGGGGCCGACCTGTGACGGCCTGCAGCAGGCTCCCCAGCGGCACCATCAACAGACTGCCGAGTGCCGCTCCCGCCAGTCCGGCCCCAAGGCTGAGGCGGTTGAGGGGATAGAACACACCCGCCACGGCGATGGCGGTGAGCACGCCGTCGAAGCTCCACAGGCCCTGGGCCACATCAGCGGCGGGCGCCCCGAGCCCCAGGCCGGTGAGACCTCCCACCAGGGCTCCGGCCACTCCCACCAGGCCCGCCATGGGGCTGGCCACCACCACCGCCAGAAGCACCAGAGAGCCGGAGAGCAGGTTGGAACAGAAAAACACCTGGCCAAAGCCTTTGGGGATGGCCTGGAGCAGGGCGACCAGCGGGCCGCTGACCGACTCCGGTTGGCTGGCCTGCAGCAGTTTCAGCTCCGGGTGAGCCAGGGCTGCGGCCAGCAGCAGCAACGACCAGGTGACCAGGCAGAAGGGCAGGGTGAGCGGGGGCAGACCGACAACCCGCACCAGCCACCGCCCCAGCCCATGCACCAGCAGGGTGGTGAGGCCGGCCCCCAGCACCGTCAGCAGCAGCCAGGCCAGCGACGGGATCGCCGTGCCGTGATCGGCCAGGGCCGCCACCGCACCGCCCACCAGGGCGCCGTTGAATCCATAGATGCCGTTGCGTCGCGCCTGGCGATCGGCGCCGATCGCCCGGGCGACGAGGTGGGCCGCCACGATGCCCAGCAAGGTCAGTGCCGCCGCCCAGAATGACTGCAGCGCCATGGCCAGCAGCAGCAGCAGACCGCTGAGCGGATTGTTGATGAAGATCACCTGGCCGCAGCTGCGCAGCCAGCCCACCAGTGTGTGGGCCAGGGGGTGATGGCCCCCCAGACGGGTGATGCCCGGCAGGGTTCCACTGCTGGGCAGGAGGTGCTCCAGCCCGCTGCGGCCCGGCGGCTCAGCCTTCAGGAAGCCTTGCAGCAGCTCGTAGGCCGGCAGGGGGGATGCAGCGGGGGGCATGGCACGGCCAGGCGCAGGTCAGGAGAAGCAAGTGGGCGGCAGGGATCGGGTCAACCGGGAACAGGACCAGGCGTCCTCCGTTGCGGGGGCTCTCGGCGGGTCAGTGCCATCGCGGAGGGGAGACGCTCCGGCCTACAAACGCTCCTCCAGCACGTCCAGCACCCCCTGATAGATGCCAAGTGACACTTCGGCCAGGGAATTGAGCGTGTCGAGGTGGGGGTTGATCTCGCAGATCTCCCAGCAGCAGACCCGAGGATCGCGCAGCAGGGTGCGGTTGATCTCCAGGGCTTCGTGGGCCCACAGACCGCCCAGCACCGGTGTGCCCGTCCCTTTGCAGACGGTGGCATCCATGCTGTCGACGTCGAAACTGACATAGATCAGATCGCAGTCCGCCAGGTAGTCCAGGCAGCGCCGGGCAGCCGCCTCGCCACCGATGCGCCGCACCTCCTCGGTGCTGACGATCGGCAAACCAAAATCGCGAATGGTGGCTTCTTCCGCCGGTTCGGTGTCCCGGACGCTGACATAGATCAGATCCCGCAGCAGGATCGCCGGCTTGCCGGTTCCGCAGAGCGCCTGGCACCACTTCCAGAGATCTGCGGTTTCCCCTGCCGGATCATTGATGGCGTGGTGGAGATTGTCGTGGCCGGTGGCCACCCCCAGTGGCATGCCATGCATGTTGCCGGAGGGGGTGGTGTAGGGCGAATGGATGTCGGCATGGGCATCGATCCAGACCACGCCCAGGCGGCTGTCGGGGTGGGCGCGGCGCAGCCCGGCGATCGTGCCGGCGGCGGTGGAATGATCGCCGGCCAGGACCACCGGAAACAGGCCCCGCTGCCGGGAGCTGGCGACCAGCTCGGAAGCCTGAGCCATCACCTGGGAAATGACGCGGATGTGGCGGGCATGGGGCGTGATCTCTCCGCCGCTGATTTCGCTGGCACGGGCACGGGGCAGCTGCTGCTCGGAGATCTCCTCGATCAGCTGGTCGCGGATGCGGCGCAGGTCCTTTTGACGCTGGGCAGCCTGCTTGAGCAGCTCAATACCTGAGCCTGAGCCGGGGATGCCGGCCCCTAGATCGCAGTCCACCTCCACAAGGCCGATCTTGGAGCAACGGCTACCGGTGCTGTAGTGAACCAGCGTTTTCTTGAGCCGCTTCATGTCAGCCAGAGAGAGGGCCAGCTGGCCATCGCTGAGCAACAGGTTCAGAAACTCGTCATAGCTGATGGTGCCGCTTTGATCCACGTCATGGGCCTGGATCAGGGCCTCGAGGCGCTGGACGTCTGGGTTGTCTTCGAACACCGAGAGCAGCACTGACATCTCGTCGAGGCTGAGGCTGCCGCTGCCATCGCGATCGACCAGAGCAAAGATCTCGCGGAGGTTGCGGCTGAGATCGAAGCCCCCCTGCCCCAGGGCCCAGGCGGTGAATTCGTGGCTGTCGAGATAGCCGCGCTCGTTGGCCAGGGCCAGCAACTCGGCGCCCGCTTCGCTGGAGAGGCTTTCGCCCAGGTTGGCGAGGGCCCGTTCTGTTTCGGCCACCGAGATCTGGCCGTCGCCATTGGCATCAAACAGGCGGAAAACCAGTTCCAGTTCGCGGCAATGCAGTTCTGCCAGGGCCGAAACCATTGAAAGAGGAGCCATGCAGGAGCCGCTGAACGATCCGTTTCTGTCCCAGTTCTATGCGGTCAGCACCCTTCTCGTCACCCCGTTACGAGCCATTGTTCAGACCTGATCCTGGTCAAACCTGGCCCGGCAGCGCCTTCTGGGCCGCCGCCAGGGGCCTGGGCGTCGGCCGTTGCTGCGGGAGGCGTTCCGCTGGCAGGTGCAGCGGCGCTGGATTCCCAGCGGTGTGGGCAGAGGCGACTATGGAGCGACTGATGCATCCACTATTTGAGTCTTCCTGAACTTCATGTAAGTCTTCGCCATGAGAATCGATCGGCGCCGATGAATGACGGGGCCTGCCTTCAACGCTTCCTGCTGCTGTATCAGCCTATGGCGCGATTGGTTGGCGCAAGGCGTCTCTCTCTGGCGTTCTTGCTTCGATCCATTCCATGCATGGCATTTGAACGTCGCGCCTGGCTGAAGCCAAGGAGACGTCATGATCGTCGTCGTCTCCCCTGAGAGCGGCGGCAGTCGTTGGGCCGCCATGTGGTGATTGGCAGGCGGCCGCCACTCTCCCGCACCAGGGCCAGCAGACGCAGCAACTCTCCTTCGTTGCGGTGGATCGAGGGCTGGTAACCGGCAGCACCCATCGTCGCGATCCAGGTTCTTCTGGACGGCCTCCACAGCGGCCCGAAGGGACCATCGAAGCAGGGATCCCAGCTCCATGGGGTTCTGCCGGTCCGGTTGACAGCCAATGGCTGCTCACCCACGTTGAAGCAACCATCCAGCGGATCACCATGACCTCTGCGCGCATCGTTCAGCCCTCGCAACGGCCAGCGCCGAACCGGGTTGCAGGATTTGACATCCAGGCCCTGATTTCGGGAGACGAGGCCCAGAGCTTTGAGGCCTTCTACACCAGCGGCAACAACGGCACCGGACCGGCACCCCATTGCCATCCCTGGGATGAAACGTTCTTCGTCATCAGGGGGCCGGTGGTGTTCGGCGTGGGGGATCAGGAGCACCCGATCGAAGCAGGCACGCTTCTGCATGTGCCGGGGGGCGAGCGGCACTGGTGGCGCTTCGAGGTGGAGGGAGAGTTCCTCTCGTTCACCTCCGGGAAGCAGGCTGCGGCCATGTACCGGGACCTGGCGACCTTGCCGGCCGATGCCGCCAAGACGGACTATCGGGCGGTGGCCTTTCGCCACGGCCAGGCGGCCCGGCCCCAGGCCTGAAGAACGTTCAAGCCCTGGATCCCAGTCCAGCAACGCGCCACCGGCTGAGAAGCCGAACACCAGCCGGCTGATACCGATCACCAGGCCGATTCTCGGGCCTCAGGGCTCCCAGCGCTGCGAGCCCAGGATGGTGAGGTCCACGTAGCTGCTGCCGTTGTGGTCCTTGGGGCTCAGATGCACCCGGAAGCCGCCGAGGTCCACGTTCCGCATTGTTTCCAGGGCCGTGACAAAGCGCTGGCGGGTGGGGGCGGGCCCGGCCCGGCGCAGGCCCTCCACGGTCAACTTGGCGGCCAGAAACCCCTCCAGGCTGGAGAAGCCGAAGTGCGGTCTGGCCTGCTCGCGCCGCATCAGGCGCTGGTATTCGCGCACCACCGGCACCCGCTCATTCCAGGGGAATGGCACCACCTGCGTGATGCCGATGCCGCTGGCTTCTTGGCCCAGCAGGGAGGCCCGCAGGGCACTGGTGCCCACAAAGGACACGTTCATCAGCTGGGCCGTGCTGCCCTGCCTGTGCATCTCGCGGCTGAAGGAGGCTGAGCTGGGGTAGGCGGCCACGATCACCACGGCGTTGGCGTTGGCGCGCATCACCGTGCTGACCGCCCCCCCTGTCTGGGTGGAGTTGCGCTCCACCCTGGCCGTGGCCACCGGCTTGAGGCCGTGGCGCTTGAGGGCCTTGAGGGCACCGCTGAGCCCATCCTGTCCGAAGGCGTCGTTCTGGATCACCACGGCAATGCGATGGCGACCGCTGCGCACCAGGTCATCGACCATCCGGTCGATTTCCATGTGGTAGCTGGCACGCAGGTTGAACACCATCGGCCGAAGGGGCTGGCGCAGCAGTTGGGCGCCGGTCAGGGGGGCGATCAGCGGGATCCTGTTGCTCTCCACCAGGGGCAACACCGCCTTGACGGTGGGGGTTCCCACGTAGCCGAACAGGGCGAACACCTTGTCGCGCTCAATCAACTGCCGGGTGTTGCGCAGGGTGAGGGGAGGCTCGTAGCGGTCATCGAGGCTCAGCAGCTTCAACCGCCGTCCATGGATGCCGCCCTGGCGATTCACCTCGGCGAAGTAGGCCAGAGCCCCTTCCCGATATTCCTGCCCGAGCATGGCGGAGGGGCCGCTCAGGGCGGCCGACTGCCCCAGCACCAGCTCAGCGGGGGGTGGTGTGGCGCCCAGGCCCGGGACCGCCAGGGCCAGGCTGAGCCCGAGGACGCCTATTGCCGCCACCGGCCCATGCCCGCTCAGCTTTAACTTCAGTGAACAGCAGCGGGTTCGCATGGGGCAGCGCAGGCAAAGACCGTGGAACGTTCTGGCGATGGTGGCCGTCGTTCTGGCGGCCATCCTGGCCATTCTCGGGATCAGCCGCATCGACGTGATTCCGGTGCAGAGCCGCGATGCCCTGCGCCTGTCCTCGGCGTCTCGCGCCCTCACCACCCTGCCCCTTGGCGAGAAGCCGCCCATCGGCGTCTGGAGCGCCATGCGGGGCGATCAACTCAGCGCCGGGGAGGACCAGGTCGATCGCACCGAACTGGAGCGGGCGCTTTACAAGGTGCAGGTGGGGGTGTACTCCACCAGCAATTATGAGCTGGACCTCACGGTGCCCAGCTATTCCAGTAGTGGCTATGTGTGGCTGCGATGGGAGGAGCCCATGCAGCGCTATGTGGAGAGTCGCGGAGGTGATATTTCCAGTCTGTTTATTGTCTTGAACACCCTGCTTTCCGACAAGGATTCCAGCCTAAATCCGGTGGGAGAGGCCCCGATAAAGCTTGCGGATGGCAGTTATTACCAGCTCTTCACCTATGTCGGACGTTATTACGTTGACAGAGCCAGCTTCCGTCATTATCCATTCATGAACATCAGTCTGCCGCTGGTGATTGAGGCCAACGACGTGGATGGTCAACTTGGCTACCGCAACCTGCGCCTGCTTCCAGAGATCCGCAACAGTGGAATGGGTCTCTATGCCCACATGATCGGTTGGCTCAACATGGGCTGGTCGATCGCCGAATACCGTCACCATTACGCCACCAACTTCGGGCTTGGAGTTGAGGAAAACGAATACAGCCAGATTCTGTTTGAGATCTCCTACGGCACCTCTTCATGGGCGTCTTTCTGGCGGCTTCTGTTGCCCCTTGTGGTGCTGATGACGATGGTGTTGCTGGTGTTCAAGGTGCGTCCGGATGAACAGGATGCCCGCGCCAGTATTCCAGTCACGGTGTTGCTCACCCTGGTCTTTCTGCAGCAGACCTACCGCGACCAACTGCCTGATCTGCCCTTCCTCACGTTCCTGGATCAGGTGTATGTGGTGGCCTACGTGGTCACCCTGGCGGCCTTTGTTCTCGTGCTTTGGATTGGCCGTCGCTACGGTATTATGGAAACGATGGAAGATCCGGTTGCCAAGGAGGCTCTCCTGCGGCATCTGCATCGCCTGGATGACACCTGGCCCCTGGTTGTGGTGCTGTTGGGTGGTGCGGCCATCACCTTCTGCTGGATCACGATTCCCCAGGCGCTCTGAGGGAGCGGAACGTCGGCTGGCTCAGCGCGCCACAGCCCAGGTGCCATCATCCGCCTGAGCCATCAGTGGCTCCAGCTGCACCAAAAGGGCTCGACACCAGCCAGGCGGGCCGGAACCGAGCCACTTTTGGAGAACACGACCCACCTGAGCAAGAAGGGGCTCCGCCCAGGGATCCATTCAAGGGAAAAGCGACCGCGACCTTCCCCGTCACCGACGCGTGAATCGGCCCGACTTTTAGCAGCGATCATCCCGATACCATGGTGATTACGGCAGTCAGGTATCCATGCTGATCCAGGTGAGCGGCCCTGGCCCACAGGCATGACCACTGACAGGGCCAGTGACAGGGCAGCGGTTGCGCAGACTACCATGCCACCTGGGTTGAGGTCGTTGATGCTGCCGGTGCGGGGCGGTTCCAGTCGCCTTTGGGCTGGCCATCACCTCCCAGCTGCTTCCACGGAGTCATTTCCGTTGCTCGTGTGCCATGGCGGACCAGGCATACCGAGCGACTATTTGTTTCCCTTGGTGGAGCAATTGCACCGACCCGTGATCTTCTTCGATCAACTGGGATGTGGGCGCAGTGACCGGCCTGACCCTGCGGTTGAGGAGTACTCGATTGCCGCCTCCGTGCAGGACCTTGTCGCGGTGATCGACGAACTGGTGGCCAACGGGTGGATCCCGATGTGCGATGGGCGCCCCGCTTATCACCTCTACGGGCAGTCGTTCGGGGGCATCCTGGCCTTTGAGGCCCTTACCGCTGTCAGTGGCCCACCGCTGCCGCGCTCGTTGACCCTTTCGAACGTGCCCAGTTCGGTGCCTGTACTGCTCGAGGATGTGGCGGCCTTGCTGGCCGATCTTGGCGGCGACGCTTCCCGCTTTGAGGCGACCCATGTCTGTCGAACGTCGCCACGACCACCGGCCTTGCTGGCGGCCTACGCCCCGGGGAACCCAGGCAGCCATTGGCGTGGTGTGGATGTCATTGCCGACTGGTGTGCGCCTGAACGCAGCCTGAGTTGCCTCAATCCGCCCGTTCTGCTGCTCGCGGCGGAACATGACTTTGTCACCCTCCGTTCGATGCAGGGGTGGCAGAAACTCGCCAAGCAGCGCCTGGTGGTCATCCCTGGAGCGGCGCACCATGCCCTGCTTGAGAGGCCCGAGGCCTATGGCGCGCAGCTTGAGGCCTTCCTACAGGCCCACGAGGAATCAGGGAGCATCGACCAGAAGCGCCACCGCTGAGACCCAGTGGCTCAGCAGCCCTTCAGATCTCCGCATCATGGGGTGGCGGGACGTCCCTATCTGAGGCTGGTTTCCGTTGTATGCGCCAGGGACTTCGTAGCCCAGCGCCCCATTTCAGGCGGTTGCGGCCAGCAGACGATGGTGGCTCAGGCCGGGGAGATGGCGCTTCAGGCATGGGCCCCGGGCTCAGCTGTTGTCTCCAAGATGACGCTGGCGATGGGCCGCGTGAATGAGCTGCTTAGCGCCGGCTGGAGTGACACGAATTCAGAGGTCGTTGCGCTGGCCGGCCAGCAGGGTGAGCAGCACCTCACGGCGGCGTGGGCCGTCGAGCTCCACCAACAGCACGGACTGCCAACGGCCGATGCCAAGCCGGCCTTCCACCACCGGCAGGCTGAGCTGATTGCCCAGCATCAGGGAAATCAGATGGGCGTGGGCATTGCGGGGTTCGTCAGGCGGAACGCCGGGGCGCAGATGCAGGTCGTTATGGAGCCAGGGGCGATCCGGTGAGGCCAGCTCGAGGAAGAAACGCTCGATGTCAACCAGCAATCGCTCCTCATTTTCGTTGAGGGCAAGTGCGGTTGTGGTGTGCTGACCCACGGCCACCAGCAAACCGTCGCTGATCCCGCTGCGATCGATCAGAGCCTGCAGGTCCGTCGTGATGTCGTGGCAGGAGAAGGAGCCGACCGTCTGCAGATCGAGACGGTGATGCATCAGCTGGACCATTGGTGTGCGGCGGTTGCCGGCAGTGGGCTGAGGGACAGTATCGAACCTGGCCCGCCTGACTCTGCAACCGTGCCGGCTTGGTCTGATCGGTGCAGCAGGGCTCGCTTGGCGCACTTGATGCGACCAAGTACCGAAACTGGCCAGGCAAGGTCTGCCGCGATTCACGAGAGCCCATGCTTCAACAGGACAAGAGACGAATGGATTCGAATCTGCGACCAGGCCTGGGTGCAAGGCGGAGCCCAGCTCCGTTCGGTCAACGCTGCTGCCCGTCTGAGGTCACCGTGGCCGTGGCCCGAGCCAAGGCCCTTTCTTTGGCACGATTGCCTGGCAGCCCGATGCCACCTATTTCCCGTTCTCCTTCATCAGTCCTTGTGTCATCTGATCGATTTTCTCGCCATCATCAGCCCTGTCTTGTGTGTTTCCTTTCTTCTCCGTCTGGCCTCCTTCACCTGTGACAGAGCCAATGGTGGATTGAAGCTTGCTGTCGGTATCTTGCGTTGAGGCTGGAGCTTTTCCTGATTGCGCTCCGAGCAGCGACTGGGGTTGGGAAAAAGGGATCGAAAGGGCCATTGCTGGAGATTGAATCAACAGTGATGCCATGAGCAAGCCCAGCGAAAGAAAAGACATCAATAAAGTCTTCATATCAGATCTCTTGGAATGTTCAGCTTAATCCTACTGCCCATTCCTGGCTGTGCAGATAGAAGTGCAGCAATCATGCGTCGACACGCAGCACGATCTCATTGGATCTTGATACGAAGTTCCGTGGTGTCAATGGCCGCTGAGATGCACTGCATCTGTTGAGGACCAGTGAATGGAGCAACCCTTCGCCAGAGGTGCGGCAGATGGTGGGTGACGATTGTAATCAGTCGGAATCTTCTATCGCTTATCGATGCTCTTCATCCTGGTCTTTTCCTGGCTCCGTCCACGCCGCCGCCAGCTCAGGAAGGCCCCAGCGGGCCGCCATTCAGCCTGTCCGCCAACCTTGACCAGTCGATCGAGCCGCAGCTGATGGTCGGCGCTGGTGAGTCGCCCATAGGCCAGGCCCACAACCGCGAACACCCCCAGCGCCGTCGCCGACGCGATCATGAACAGGATCACGATCTGGTAGCGAACCGCCGCCGCTGGCGCCGCCCCCTGGAGGATCTGCCCGGTCATCATCCCCGGCAGGCTCACCAGGCCCATCACCATCATCGAGTTGATCGTCGGGATCATGGCGACGCGGATGGCGTCACGCACCACCGCCCGGCACGCCTCCCAGCGGGTCGCCCCCAGGGCCAGATCCGTTTCGACCTGGTCGCGCCCGCTGCGCAGACCTTCCATGAAGCGATCGAGTCCCAGGGAGAGGCCGTTGAGCGTGTTGCCCAGCACCATCCCCAGCAGCGGGATCAGATACTGGGGTTTGTACCAAGGCTGGGGCTGGATCAGTCCGGTCACCGCCAGCCCCGTGACCAGCGCCGAGGAGGCCATCACCGACAGCAGGCTGTTCAGGTAGATGCCGGCAAAGCGCTGCCGGGTGCGTTGCACGGCGGACACCCCGGCGATCAGCGCCATCGCCGCCCCCACCAGCACGATCAGCGGCGCCTGGTCCTGGTGGAACAGCCACTCGAGCACGAACCCCACCAGCAGCAGCTGCACCACCATCCGCACCGACGCCACCAGCAGGCTGCGGGACAGGCCCAGGCGCAGCGCCGCCGAGAGACCCACGTTCACCAGGATCAGCAGGGCGGAGAGGGCCAGGCGGCCATCACTGATCGTCAGGGCGCCGGCGCTCGATGGGGTCATCGCTGCAGCTCCAGGGTGCGGGTGGCGAAACGCTCGATCTGCTCGCCGTCATGGCTGATGACCACGCAGGCACGCGGACCGGCGGCGAGCCAGTCGGTCAGCAGGGCCTCGACGGCGGCGGTGGTGGCCCCGTCGAGGGAAGCGGTGGGTTCATCCAGCAGCAGCACGGTGGGATCGAACTGCAGGCCCCGCAGCAGGGCCAGCAACTGCAGCTCACCGCCGGACAGCCGCTCGGCGTCGTAATCCAGGAACGAGGCATCGCGTCCCAGGGCCGCCAGCCAGCCGGTGATTCGCTCGTGGCTCCACCTGCCCAGCCCGCGCCGCTCCCGGAACCGCCAGGGCGCGCGCAGGTTCGCCGCCACGCTGCCCCCGCCGGCGACCGGCCGCTGGGCGAGGTACAGCACCATGGCCCGCCAGCGAGGTACACCCCACGCCGCCGGAGGGCGTCCCAACAGGTGGAACGCTCCGGCCTGCGGAGGGTCGAGCAGGGCCAGGGTGCGCAGCAGCAGGGTTTTCCCCGCCCCCGAGGGCGCCACCAGCCCCAGGCGATCACCGCCGGCCAGGTCGAGATCCAGCCGGCTCCAGAGCAGCCGATCCCCCAGCCGCCGCTCGAGCCCGGCGGCGCTCAGCAGCAGGGGATGGTCCAAGGGAGCGGGATGGCTGGGCACCGCTCACGTTGACCCCGTCACGTGCGGCCCGCGGCCGCCTGGCAGCTGGTTCCCTTGGAGGCCAGCCACAGTTCCACGGTGCCCTGGGGGACGGAGCGTGCGTACCTCCATGTGCTCAGGTCGATGGGAGAGAAGCCAGGCTTTGTATTGCCGGATCCGGCAAGAAGGGCCCGCACAGGAGACGACCTGGTCTTGAGAGTTTCGATCTGGGCGATCAGCTGCCTGGCCAGCTCGCTGTCGGCCTGGTGGAAGAAACGCACGGAGTTGTAGGCACCGCAGCTGCTTGAGGAGGGTTCGACGACGCGCACACCCGAGACGATGTACCAGCGTTTTGCGGAGAGCTGGATCAGAATGGGTCTCAGTTGTTCGGCGATGGCAGGATCGTCCAGATGAACGGTGACGACGGCCAGGCTGGGTTCGGTGTAGGCGCTTTTGGCACGAGCCGTTTCGAGCCTGACGGCATTGAGCTGGTTGACGACTCTGGCCTGGGCCAATGAGCCCGCCACCAGCCTGGGATCGGTGATGGTGTCCTGGGCCAGCTGGGAGACACTGACCGACTGTTCGCCAGTGCTGTCCTTGCCTTCCACCTGCTTGCGCAACGCTTCAATCGCCAGGGCCCCGGCTTCCCCGCAATCGGCCGCGATGTCAGCGACCGACGTCAGGTCCCTGTCACCGAACTTCAGATTGAGGCTGAAGACCTGTTGTTGGTAATAATCGTTGCAGGCCTCGCCGGAACTTTCCACCAGGCGATTCAACACCCTCGCCGCTTGGTCGACGCCGTGGTTGAACTGGGTCTGGGTGGCAGACGCAAGGCGGGAATTGCTGTTTTGTGCCTGGATTGACTCTTCCCCGGATGACCCCTCGATCAACAGAATCGAGATTCTCGCAAGCAGCAACTTGTCACGAGGGGCCTTGTCTTTGCCAGGCTCGGTGTTGAGCATGTGCTCGATGGCCAGCAGGGAGATGTCTCTGCCGAGTTGCTTTGATGTGAGTTTGTCGGTGAGATCACCGACCAGTCCCGCCGTGCGTGATTGCTGCGACAGCTTGTTGACTTCGTTGGAGGTGATCGTGGCGACAATCAGCCCGATGGTGCCGGCGATGGCGGCGATACCTGAGACGATATTGTTGAATGTCCGGCCCCGTTCCGCATCTGCCATTCGCGTTGTCCTGATGCCACCATCTGGGACCCAGTCTCAGTGGCACGTCAGAGCGAGGAGGAAGGGTCCCACATTTCTTATTGGTGTGCAAGGTGGCATTCCCCGGGTACCTTTTGATGTCACGATGGTTCCTCCACCACTGGATTGGGGATGGGCCCATCGGTCGAGCGTCGCCAGCCGATCCGGTCGGTACGGCTGAGCCACCGGGGCGGGGTGCTCCATGCGGAGGAACGTCGGGGCTGGCAACGCCACTGGCGGGAGCCCTATCGCTTCATGCTGGCCATTCCCTGGCCGGGGTTTCTGCTGAGCATCGCCGCCAGCTATCTGCTGCTCAATCTCGCCTTCACGCTGCTCTATGCGCTGGATCTCGATGGCATCGGCGGGGCCCCCGATGGCCAGCGCCTTTCCGTTCTGGATGCCTTTTTCTTCAGCGTCCAGACCCTCGGTTCGATCGGTTACGGCGTGCTCCATCCCAGCAGCCTCTGGGTGAATCTGGTGGTCACGGTGGAGGCCTTCTTCGGGCTGTTGTTCATCGCCGTCACCACCGGCCTGGCCTTTGCCCGCTTCTCCCGCAGCCGGGCCCGCCTGCGCTTCAGCCGGGTGGCCACGATCGAACCCTGGCAGGGGCACCCCACCCTCACGTTCCGGGTGGCCAACGTGCGCCAGAACAGCCTGGTGGATGGGCGGATACGGGCCTCCCTGGCCATGAATGAGGACAGCGGCGGCCGTCGGATGCGCCGCCTCGTGTCCCTGCCGCTGGTGCGTGATCAGTCGATCAGCTTCCAGCTGATGTGGACCGTGATGCACCGCGTCGACCAGCACAGCCCCCTCTTCGGCCTCAGCAGGGAGCAGCTGGAGCGGCGCCAGGCTGAAATTCTCGTGGCCTTCCAGGGACTCGACGAGATCCTGCTGGCACCGGTGCACTTTCGCTGCAGCTACGGGGCGGCCGATCTGCGGCTGGGGGAGCAGTTCCGCGACATGGTGCAGATCGACGGCCCCGACAGCGTGTTCCTCGATTTCAGTTGCTTCGATGTGACCGATCCCCTTGATCCGCCGCCGCCCCCAGAGGCTCCCGACCATGGGGGAGCAGAAAGTCGATCTCCGGACCCACCGGCACCACGCCCGTGGGATTGATCATGGTGTGGCTCTGGTAATAGTGGCGCTTGATGTGGCCCATGTTCACCGTTTCCGCCACCCCCGGCACCTGGTAGAGATCGCGGGTGTAGGCGAACAGGTGGGGGTAGTCCACCAGCCGTTTCAGGTTGCACTTGAAGTGCCCCACGTAGACCGGATCAAACCGCAGCAGGGTGGTGAACAGGCGCCAGTCCGCTTCGGTGATCGCCGATCCCAGCAGATAGCGCCGGCCGGCCAGGTGTCCGTCCAGCCAGTCGAGCGTGGCGAACAGGGGACCCAGCGCCTCTTCGTAGGCCTCCTGGGTGGTGGCGAAACCACAGCGGTACACCCCGTTGTTCACGGTCGTGTAGATCCGCTCATTGAGGCGGTCGATCTGCTCGCGCAGCGCCGCGGGATAGACGTCCCCCTCCCGGGCGCCCAGGTGATCGAAGGCGCTGTTGAACATCCGCAGGATCTCGGAGGATTCATTGCTCACGATCGTGCGCCGTTGCTTGTCCCACAGCACCGGCACGGTGACGCGGCCGCTGTAGTGGGGATCGGCCACGGTGTAGAGCTCGTGCAGGGCTTCGGCGCCCTCGTTGGGATCCGGCACCACCCCCTCCGCCGCCTGGAAGGTCCAGCCCCGCTCGCCCATGAACCAGTGCACGACGGAGTGTGGGATCAGCTCCTCCAGCCCCTTGCGGGCGCGCAGGATCCGGGTGCGGTGGGCCCAGGGGCAGGCCAGTGACACATAGAGGTGGTAGCGGCCGGCCTCAGCGGCGAATCCGGCCTCCCCGCTCGGCCCGGCCGATCCGTCCGGGGTGATCCAGTGGCGGAAGGCCGCCCGCGAGCGCTCGAAGCGGCCGGCGCTGCTGGCGGTGTCATACCACTGATCCCTCCAGACCCCGTCCACCAGCAGGCCCATCGCGATCGCCATGACGCTCACGGACCCTAACGGGCCTCCCGTGCCAGCCCTGCACCCGGCGGACACTGGTCGTAGCGGGGCGGAATCGGCTCCATCGTGGAAGCCACAGCAGCACCGATCCCTGGACACCATGGCTGGCTTGAACCGGCGCGGCCCCCGCCGCTGGGTCGCCCTGGTCCTCTGCGGCGGCCTGCTGGCCGGGATGCTGTCGGGTGTGCTGTCGGGCCAGCCTCTGCTGTCGCCGCCCGCGAAAGCCCAGGAGCCGCCAGCGGCGATGGCCCAGGATCGGCCCGAGGAGCTGCGGGGGGTGTGGCTCACCGCCAACGACATGCCGGTGCTGCGGGACCGCGGCCGCATGCAGGCCGCCGTGAACCAGCTGGCAGAGCTGGGCTTCAACCGGCTCTATCCGGTGGTCTGGAACGGTGGCTTCGCCTACTACCCCAGTCGCGTGAGTGAGGCGCGCCAGCTGCAGGACTTCCGCTTCCGCGGCCTGCAGGGCCAGGACATCCTGGCCGAGCTGATCAGCGCCGGCCGCAACCGTGGGCTGACCGTGATCCCCTGGTTCGAGTTCGGCTTCATGGCCCCCCCGGAGTCGCCGCTGGCCCAGCGGCATCGCAGCTGGCTCACCCAGACCCGCGACGGCGGGCTCACCTCCAGCAGCGCCGCTGGCCGGGTGGTGTGGCTCAATCCCTTCCGGCCGGAGGTGCAGCAGCTGATCACCGACCTGGTGCTGGAGGTGGTGAACGACTGGGGCGCCGACGGCATCCAGTTCGACGACCACATGAGCCTGCCGCGGGAGTTCGGCTACGACCCCTTCACCACCGCGCTGTATCGCAAGGAGACCGGAAAGGAGCCACCGGCCAACCCCGAGGACCCCGCCTGGGTGAAGTGGCGCGCCGACCGGATCACCGCCTTCCTCGACCAGCTGGCCGGGGCGGTGCGCGCCGCCCGCCCCGGCGCCCTGATCTCGATCTCCCCCAACTACTACGACTTCGCCTACAAGCTGCAGCTGCAGGACTGGCGGGAGTGGGTGCGGCGCGGCATCGCCGATGAGCTGCTGGTGCAGATCTACCGGCCCGATCTGGCCAGCTATCAACCCCACCTGAGTCGGCCGGAGGTGCAGGAGGCCCGCCAGCGCATCCCCACCGCCATCGGCGTGATGAGCGGCCAGCGCAACCGCCCCACCCCCCTGGAACTGATGGCCCGCAAGCTGGCCGCCAACCGCGCCCAGGGCCTGGGGGTGGCCTTCTTCTACTTCGAGAGCCTCTGGAGCCTGGGCCCCGAGCCGCCGGACGAGCGCATCGCAGGGCTGGCCCAGATGCTGGGCCCCCGTCAGCAGGCGCTGGGGGGCCCCGGAGTCCGCGGCGCTTCAGCGCCGCCCCTGCCGCCGCCGCCTCTCTAGCGAAGGCCGGGAGCTGACGTTGACACCCCCCA
Organism: Synechococcus sp. BA-120 BA3; assembly: GCF_034931285.1. Lineage (NCBI taxonomy): Bacteria > Bacillati > Cyanobacteriota > Cyanophyceae > Synechococcales > Synechococcaceae > Synechococcus > Synechococcus sp. BA-120 BA3. Next base: position 4,803 of record NZ_JAYGHZ010000006.1, on the reverse strand, counting down.
ACGCCCCACTACCAAGGGAAGAAGCTCCCGCCTTGCCTCCATGCCCCAGCCGGCCGCCGACCTGCCCCTGGCCGTCCCGAGCCACCAGCGCCTGCTCGAGCTGTCGACCGCACAGGACACGGAGGCCGAGGAACTGCGGCAGAACCTCTCCGCCCTGGTGGCCATCGACCGGGTGCTGTGGCTGGGGGGTGATGAGGGACGCAGCCTCTACAGGCTGCAGCGCCTCGGCGATCACCACTACGGCGATCTCTGCGCCGTGAAGCTCAGGGACTTCGGTCTCGCCGGCGGCAAGGACGATGGCGAATCGGACATCGAAGGGCTGGCGCGCGATGGCGATCGCCTCTGGCTGGTGGGCTCCCATTCCCTGCGCCGCCGCCGGTACGACGCCAAAGGAGGACCCCTGAAACTGCATGACAGCCAAAGCCGCAATGCCCATGTGCTCGGCTGCCTGCGCCTGGATGGGGAGGGCCGGCCCGTGGCCGGGCAGCGGCTGGCCTTCGATGCCGCCGAGGGCCGTGACGCCCTCACCCAGGCCCTGGCGAGCGACCGGCGGATCGCTCCGTTTCTGGCGATCCCCAGCAAGGACAACGGACTCGACATCGAAGGCATCGCTGCACTGGGCGAGCGGGTGCTGGTGGGGCTGCGCGGACCGGTGCTGCGGGGTATCGCCCTGGTGCTCGACCTGCGCCTGGGTGGCCTCGATGGCGACGGGCCCACCCTCTCCCTGGAGGCCCATCGGTGCCGCTACCTCTCGCTCAGCGGCCTGGCGGTGCGGGATCTGGCTGTTGTCCCCGGCAGCCACGACGTGCTGGTGCTGGCCGGGCCGACAATGGACCTGGCGGGCCCCTGCTACCTGCACCGCTGGCGCAACGCCCTTGGCCCGCAGGATGCACCGCCGAAGGACGGCGTCACCCTGGAGACAACGGAGCCGCTGCTGTGGATCCGGGATGGCCGCCCCGGTCGCCCCGGAGAAGGCAGTGACAAACCGGAGGGGCTGGATGTGCAGCGTCATGACGGGCAGCTGCTGGCCTGGGTGGCCTACGACGACCCCATGGCCGGCAGGATTGGCGGGCAGGGAGCCAGAACCCGCCTGGATGGCTACGTGCTGCCGGACTGACGTCAGCCCAGCTCCACGCCGTCGAACAGGTGGCGGCCGGGGACCTCCGGCGAGGGATCGAACCAGTACTGCTCCACCAGCGTCAGGAAGGCCTGCCGCGGCAGGCGGCCGGGGGGCAGCCCCAGGCCGGCGAGCATCCGGTCGAGGTTGGCGGCGATGCCCGCGGTGGGATGGCCGTAGGCGGCGGCGAAGGCGGCCAGGTCGTCGCCGTCGAGCTGGCCATCGCCATCGAGGTCGAGCACGTCGAAGAAGCCGCCGGCGGAGCGGGCCATGAACTCCCGCGCGGCCTGGGGATCGGCACCGAAGGCGGCGAACACGCGGCCATGGGAGGCGAGGAACTCCTCCCGATCCACCGTGCCGTCGTGGTTGAGGTCGCGGCGAGCGTTTTCGTGCCGGTAGGTGTCGAGCAGCAGCCCCAGCAGATCGGGGATGCGGTCGGGCCGTCCCTGCCAGCGCCGCGCGAGCCGCACCGCCACCGGTTCGAAGTCGCCCTCGATGGTGTGGCGGCCGTCACCATCGCGGTCGTAGAAGCCGAACAGTCGACGGTAGCGGCGGATCAGCTCGGCGGGCAGGGAACCGCTCGACATCGACTGGGCCGCAGCTGTTTCGATGCTACCGGGGCCGCCGCAGAGCACCGCTGCGGATCCGCAGCGGCTCGAATTGACACGATCCTTTACAAGCTGTTACAATTCACGAAACAAACTGAAACACTCATGACCGACTCCACCTCCCGCTTCGGCTTCGTCGCCTTCGCCGAAACCTGGAACGGCCGTCTCGCCATGCTCGGCTTCGTCATCGGCCTCGGCACCGAACTGCTCACCGGCCAGGGGATCCTCGCCCAGATCGGCCTCGGCTGATCGCCCCACCGTCCACCGCTTCCCTTCCACCCCCCCTTTCCGGATCCATGACCCATTCCTCCGCCACCGCTTCCGCCAGCGCCTTCCAGGGCGACAGTGAGCGTGCCATCCACATGGAGCAGCTCAAGCGCGTTGAACTGTTCAACGGCCGTGCCGCCATGATCGGCCTGGTGATCGGCGTGCTCACCGAAGCCATCACCGGCTCCGGCATCGCCCACCAGATCGGCCTCGGCGCCCTGACCGACGGCTACGCCGCCTGCCGCACCCAGTTCCTGCCCTTCTGCTTCTGATCGGGTCTCCCTGATGCTGCCTCCCCTCTGCCCCTTCACGGCCGCCCGGATCGCCGGTCTGCAGGCCACGGTGCTGCTGCTGCTCACCCTGCTGATCAAGGCCAGGGTGCAGATCAAGGCGGCCTCGGCCCTGGGTCTGTTCCTGCTGGCCCTGCAGACCCTGGTGTTCCTGGCCGCCGCCGGAGCCCTGGGCCTGGCGGCCATCGGCGGAGCGGTGCTGGCCCTGAACCGTCCGCGGCCGGCCGCCGTCTGAGAGCCCCCCTGCCATGACCGCCGTGCTGCAGCCACCGCTGGGGGAAGACGCGCTCCGGGCCCTGTTCACCAAGCCCTACGGCGCCTCGGGGCCCACGCCGGAGCAATGGCGGGCGGTCTATGCCGAGGACGTCCACTTCACCGACCCCACCCAGGAGCGCCAGGGCCTGGCGGCCTACATCGCGGCCCAGGAGGGGTTGCTGCAGCGTTGCGATGACGTCTTCCTCGAGCCCGGTGCCGTCGCCCTCAGCGGCGATGTGGCCTTCGTGGAATGGACGATGGGCCTGAAGATCAAGGGCATCGAATTCCTCTACCCCGGCACCAGCCGGCTCCGCCTGGGCGCCGACGGCCGGATCGTCGACCACCGCGACTATTTCGACTTCGTCGGCCCCACCTTCACCCCGGTGCCGCTGGTGGGCGGTTTCGTGCGCTGGCTGTATGGGCGATTCGTGGCCTGACGGCTCCGATCAGCGGGACCGGCCAGCTCAGCGGCCGGAGCCGGCGAGGGGGACCAGGCCTGAACCCGCCGATCGGTGGGGCCTGGGGATCCGCGACGGGCGACGCCCGGTGAGGCGCGCCAGCCGGGCCAGGGGCGTGCCGGCACGGCGCAAGGCCTCCTGTTGCCGCTCGCGCCAGGGGCGATCCACCGCTTCCATGGCCGCCGGGTCGTCATGGTCGTGGACGCCGAAAAGCAGGCCAATGATCCGCTCCGCATCCATGGCCTCAGCGGCGGCTTCCTGCCAGAGGCGCTCGCTTCGGGAACGGTCGCCCCGCCGGAACTGGGCGTCGGCCAGCTGGCGGGTGAGCGCGAAGACCAGCTGCCGCTCCTTGAAGGCGGAGAAACTGCCTTCGAACTGATGGGGAAAGCAACCGCTGGCCATGGGGGGTGTCCTCCCGCTGGAGTTCTGGCTTCCACTGTATCGACTGTTACAGATCTTCAGGCCTCACGGCCCGATTCCTGCTTCGCAGGTGAAAGGGCAGCGACTCCCCCTGCCCGGTGGAAGGTGGCTGAGGAACTGAACCGAGTCCTTGCCGCCGATGTCCATCCCCATGGTCGATCTCCCCTTCCTGGCGCAGCTGCTGGTGGCCCTGCTGGTGGTCGCCACCCTGGATGGTCCGCCCCCTGCGCAACCCGCCCACGATCCGTCTGCCGGAGAGCCGGAAGCCCCGGAGCCGCGGCTGGGTGGCTGGTCGGCGGAGACCGACCTCCACGCCCAACGCCTGCTGCGGCTCGAGCGACTCCGTGACAGCCAGTCCTGACTGCCGTGACCGACCAGGCGGATCCGGCTCCTGAAGCCCATCCGCTAACGGCCATGCACCGGGGAGTTGGCGCGATGCTCGAAGCTGTCGACCAGAAGGCCCTAGTAGATGACTGGCACGACCGTGGCCGGCTGAAGAACCTGCGGCGCATCGGCGCCCAGGAGCCTGTGCCGACGCAGGTGCTGCGGCATACGTGCGCCAACGACGACGAACTCAGACACCTCGAGGCCGTTCAGGACCTCGTTGAGCTGGAGCCCCTCCGGGCGCACGGGGCTGCTGAGGGATCCCGCCCGGCCGTGCGAAGCGAACACACGCACCCAGCCAAAGGACCGTTCCCGACTGGGCGCGCTGCTGCACCGGCGCAAAGAGGTGTGGCGGGGCCAACAGGTGCTGATCGATCGCCTCGAAGTCCGCCTCCAGGGACTGGAAGCGGACAATGCCGCGCTTGGCTCCGAGCAGCAGCCATCGAAGGCCGAACGGCAACTGCAGAAGGAGCTTGTGGCCCTGCAGCAGACCCTTGATGCCGAGGTGGAACGTCGCCGGCAACTCGCCAGAAACAACCACAGCCTCGGCGGCCGGGTCGCCCACACCGATCGCTACCGGCGTCAGCGCGCCGACCTGCAGGAGGGCGTCGAGCTCAGGACGGTCCAAGCCGCCTCCCGCCGTCAGGCCTGGCAGCGCCGGCACAACTCAGTGCGCCGCAATGTGTCTCGGCTCCGGTCGAGGCGGCTGAGGAGGTGATGCGCGGCAATCCCGATCACGGCCATGGCGCGCCTATCCCGGTGGAATGAGAGCAAGAACCTCTGCTTCGCCGAAAGTGACGCCGTTGGAGAATCGAAAAGTCTCTACACCATAGTCACTGGAAAGGAAGTAGTTCGAAACAACCAACTGATCCCTAGTTGTGTAGTGCCACCAGGTTGTTCCGGCTGACAAAGGGGTGTGAGGCCGACAGGGTTGTGGTGCGACCCAACAGCCCCAGACCTCACACTCCATGCATACACACCCCAACGCCCGCCTGACACCGATC
>NZ_JAYGHZ010000005.1:0-21557 GCF_034931285.1 Synechococcus sp. BA-120 BA3 | reverse complement strand
GGTGGGGCCTGGATCGGCCGGGTGGCGGCAGCCGGCCCCGGAGACGGCCGCCCCCGGGGCCAGGTGCTGCTGCGCACCCCCTACGGCAGCGAGCGGGTGCTGGTGCCCCTCAGCGGCGAACTGCTGCCGCGGATCTGCTGACGCGGGACCTCACTGGATCGGCACCTGGGTCGGCGCAGCGCTGGGGGCGGGCCCCTTGCGGGGCACCGTCACGGTCAGCTGCCCCTCCCTGGCAGTGGCCTTGAGGCCGGCGGTGTCGGCGTCCTCCGGCAGGGTGAAGCTGCGGGAGAACTGGCCGTAGAAGCGCTCCACCCGGTGCATGCGGGTGCTGTCCTCCTTCTTCTCCTGCTGCCGCTCCCCCTGCACGGTGAGCACGCCGTGGTCGATGGTCACCGTGAGGTCCTCCTTGCGGACCCCGGGGATGTCGGCCTGGATCTCGTAGGCGGTGTCGGTTTCGACGATGTCGACCCGGGGATTCCAGTCGGCCATCGTGACGGCACCGTTGCTGCGGCTTGAGGGCCAGGGCCAGGGCAGGCTGCGGGTGTAGCGGTCAAAGAGCTCTTCGACGTCCTTGAGGGTTTCCGAGGGAATGATGGCCATGGTGCTGCCTCCTGAATGGGAAAGAGAAGGGGGAAGAACGGGCCTTGGCCTTGATCTTGCGCCTCGGCAAGCTTCGGGGACCGGGGGCTGTTGCACATTGTCTGAAATGTGCAGACTTTCACCTCTGAAGTGAACGGATGCAGGCAATAAAGCGATCAAAGCGATAGGCAGTCCTGCCCCTCTTCTGACACTTCAATTGTATTCAGGCTTCCCAGTTGACCTGATGGCCGTTGGCTGCGATGGGGAAATCTTCACCCTCCGCAGCGCGCCGTTCTCCAGCGCTTGTCGAGGGCATCGGCGAGGATCACCAGCACCGGCGCCAGGGCCATCGGCCCCAGCCAGGTCAGCGGGAAGGGCGCCATGCCGAACAGGTCCCCCAGGGGAGGAAACAGCACCAGGGCACTGGCCAGCAGCAGTTCGCTGATCAGCCCCAGCCCCAGCCACCGGTTGGGCCGGCCGAGGGTCTCCCAGGCCGGCCGGTGTTCGCTGCGGCAGGCCAGCAGGGCGCCCATCTGGCCGGCCACGATCAGGCAGAAGCTGACGCTGGTGGCCTGGCGCTGGATCGCCTCCACGCTCGCCCCGGCCGTTCCGTGCAGCAGCTGGGGGGCCAGCAGGCGAAGCTCGCTCCAGCCCACGCCGTTGGCTCGCCAGGCCAGCAGGTAGCCCGCCATCGCCACCAGGGCCTCCACCAGCCCCAGCACCAGATAGGCGCGCAGCATCACGGCCCGGTTGAGCAGCGGCAGTCCCCTGGGCCGAGGGGGCAGGCGCATCACCCCCGGCTCGGGGGGGTCGGCCCCCAGACCCAGGGCGGGCAGCAGGTCCGTCCCCAGGTCGACGGCCAGGATCTGCAGCACCGTGAGGGCGGCGGGGATCCCGGCGGCCACCATCGCCAGGAAGGGCAGCACCTACGGCACGTTCGACGCCAGCACGTAGGTGATGAAGCGGCCGATGTTGGTCACCACCGAGCGTCCGTAGCGGACGGCCTGCACGATCGTCGCGAAGTTGTCGTCGAGCAGCACGATGTCGGCGGCCTCCCTGGCCACGTCAGTGCCACTGATTCCCATCGCCACCCCGACATCCGCCGCGCGCAGGGCCGGAGCATCGTTGACCCCGTCGCCGGTGACGGCCACCACCTCTCCCAGGGTGCGGTAGGCCTGCACCAGGCGCAGCTTCTGCTCCGGCGCCATGCGGGCGAACACCAGCCGGTGGCGGAACTTGAGCAGCTGGCGCAGGTGCACGTCGCTGATCTGGGCCAGGGTTGGCCCCTCGATCACCCGCACCGGGTCGGCGCTGGCCTGCTGGCGCGCCGTCGATCCGGCCCTGGGCCCGGGTGGGTCCAGCAGCCCGATCTGCTGGGCGATCGCCTGGGCCGTGAGGCCGTAGTCGCCGGTGACCATCGTCACCTTGATGCCGGCGTCCCGGCACTGGCGGATCGCGTCCGGCACTTCCGGACGGGGTGGGTCGTAGAGCCCGAGCAGCCCGAGGAACAGCTGGGCGCTCTCCAAGGTCTCCGCCGCAGCGTCGTCGCCCCGACCATCGCCGCGGCGGAGCGCCACGGCGATGACCCGGTAGCCCCTCGAGGCGAGATCGTCATTGGCGTCCACCACCCGCTGTCTCAGGAGGTCATCCAGCGGGGCCTCTCCCTCACGGGACAGCCAGCTGGTGCAGTGCTCCAGCACGTCCAAGGGTGCCCCCTTGGTGATCAGCAGGGAGCCCCCGGTGGCGATCGGCAGATCGTCGGCCCGGTCGTTCCAGTCCACCAGCACGGTCATGCGGCGGCGATGGGAATCGAAGGGGATCTCGCGGCGCCGTGGATGCCGGCCTGGCTGTTCCTCCGCAACCAGGCCGGCGACGGCGGCGGCCAGCAGCATCGCCGTTTCCGTGGGATCGCCCACCGCGCGCCAGGGTTCGGCGCCACGGCCGGCCCCGGCCGCCACCGGCTCCAGCCGGGCATTGGAGCAGAGGGCGGCACAGCGCAGTAGCAGCCGCTCCAGGCCCTCTCCCTCCGCCGGCAGCCAGGTGCTCTCCACCGCCATGCGGTTGCCGGTGAGCGTTCCGGTCTTGTCGCAGCAGATCACGCTCACCGACCCCAGGGACTCCACCGCCGACAGTCGCCGCACCAGGGCCTTGCGCCGCGCCATGCGCTGCACCGCCATGGCCAGGGAGAGGGTCACGGTGGGCAGCAGCCCCTCGGGGACGTTGGCCACGATGATGCCGGTGGCGAACACCACGCTCTCCTGGGGGCCCATGCCGACCAGCAGGACGCTGAGGCTGAACGCCACCAGTCCCATCGTCACGGCGATGGTGCAGATCGTGTGCACGATCCGTCCTACCTGCACCTCCAGGGTGCTGGCGGCCCGGGCGGTGCCCGCCGCCAGCCGGGCCACCTGCCCGAATTCCGTCTCCGCGCCTGTGGCGTAGACGAAGGCTTCCCCCCGTCCGGACGCCACCATGCTGCCGGCCATCACCAGGTTGCTCCTCTCACTGGTGCTGACCCTCACCTGCCACGGGGCGCCCGCGAGGGCGACAGCCTGGCGGGCCACCGGCAGGGATTCACCGGTGAGCACGGAGAGATCCAGATAGAGCGCGGTGGCCACGCTGAGGCGGCAGTCGGCCGGAACCCTGTCCCCCTCCTCAAGCCGTAGCCGATCCCCGGCCACCAGCTGCTCCGCCGGCAGAGAGCGCAGCTCACCATCGCGCCACACCTGCACCTGGCTGGGCAGGGAACGGGTGAGAGCGGCCAGGGTGCGCTCGGCCTGGAATTCCTGCCAGAAGGAGAAGACGCCGTTGATCAGGACCACCGACCAGATGGCCCAGCCCAGCTGGGGGGTGCCGGCGGCGAAGGCCAGGCCCCCGGCGATCCACAGGAGCAGGGCCATGAAGTGGACCATCTGATCCAGGAAGCGCAGGGCCAGGGGTCGGCGCCTGTGGAGAGGGAGCCGGTTGGCGCCGAAACGCGCCAGCCGCCGTTCGGCCGCTTCGCTGCTGAGACCCTCGGGTGTGGTCTGCAAGGCCCGGTGCACGTCCTCCAGCGGCAGCGACCAGATCGGCTGGGAAGCGGCAAGCAGCACGGTCCGGCGGCAGGGGCCAGGATCAGCATGGGCATCCGGGTCCCGGGCGAAGCCGCATCGCTAGCGTCTGACAGCGTGTGGATGGCACCGCCCATGCCCCTGTCGGTGCGGCGCTCCTCCCTGGCGCTGGTGGTCCTTGTCCTGACGGCCGTGCCCGGGTTGGCGGCCGTTCCAGCGGCGCCGGCCGAGGTCGGCACCCTCTGGCGGGTGCGGGACGGTGCCGGCACCGTGTTCATCGCCGGCTCCCTCCACCAGCTGCGCCGTGACCGGGCCGGCCTCCCCCCCTCCTATGGGCTGGCCTACGGGGAGGCGGAGCGGCTGGCCATGGAGCTCGACATGGATGCCCTCAGCCCGGCGGCCCTGGCCGGCGAGCTGGTGGCGCGGGCCCTTGATCCCGACGGCCGCTCCCTGCGCGATGGCCTCCCGGCGGCTGCCTGGCGCTCCCTCCAGCCGCGCCTGGCGGGCCTGGGGCTGCCGGAGGCGGCGATCGATCGTTTCGAGCCCTGGGCCGTGGCCCTGCTGCTGGCCTCCGCCGAATTCCTGCAGCGGGGCTACTCCCCCGACAGCGGGGTGGAGGGCCAGCTCCAGGCCAGGGCCGCCGCTGATCGCAAGCCCATCGACGGCCTGGAGACACCGGCCCAGCAGTTCGAGCTGTTCGACGGGCTGCCCCGGACCGACCAGATCCAGCTGCTGGAGGTCACCCTGAAGGAACTGGATGGGATCGGCCCCCGGCTGGACGCCCTCGAAGCGGCCTGGCGGGCCGGCGACCTTCCGCGCCTGGAGGCCCTCCTGCTGGGCGACTACCGCCAGCGGCCGGACCTCCACGAGCGGCTGGTGGTCCGGCGCAATGCGGCCTGGGTGGCTCCGGTGCGGGGGTTCCTGCGGCGCCCCGACGACACGCTGGTGGTGGTGGGGCTGATGCACCTGCTGGGGGACCGGGGGCTGATCGCCCTGCTGCGGCAGCAGGGGCTGAAGCCGGAGCGGTTCGTGGCTGGCGCCTGGCGGCCGGATCCCTAGGACGGCTCGGCCCGGCGGCCGTGGCCCGCGCCCAGGCTGAGCTCCCAGCCCTTGACGATCCGGTAGAGGGTGGGCACCAGGAACAGGGTGAGGACGGTGGCCACCAGCAGCCCGAAGAACACCACGGTGCCGATGCTGGTGCGACTGGCCGCCCCGGCGCCGGTGGCGAACAGCAGGGGCAGGAAGCCCGCCAGCGACGAGAAGGCGGTGAGCAGGATCGGCCGCAGTCGGGCGACGGCGGCGCCGTGCACGGCCTCGTCGAGGGGCATCCCCTCCGCCAGGCGCTGGTTGGCGAACTCGACGATCAGGATCGCGTTCTTCGCCGCCAGGCTCACCAGCACCAGCAGGCCCATCTGGCCGTAGACGTCGAGGGGGAGGCCCCGCAGCGCCAGACCCAGCACCCCGCCAAGCACCCCCATCGGCACCGTCACCAGGATGATGAACGGATCAGCGAAGTTCTCGTAGAGGCCGGCCAGCACCAGCAGCATCACCACCACCGCCAGCGCGAACACCTGGCGATTGCCGCCGCCGGCGCGGGCCTCCTCCCTCGCCAGCCCCGCCCACTCCAGGTCGGTGGCGGTGCTGCCCCGGTCGCGCTGCAGTTGCTCCAGCAGGGCAATGGCCTGGCCGCTGCTCACCCCGGGGCCCGGCTGGGCCCGGATGCTGATCGAGCGCACCAGTCGGGTGTGATTGATGGTGGTGGGGCCAGTGCCGGCCTCCACCTGCACGATCTGGGCCAGGGGAATCAGCTGGCCCTCCCGGTTGCGCACCTGCAGGGCCAGCACGTCATCGGCGTCCCGCCGGGCCTCCCCTTCGAGCTGGACGATCACCCTGCGCACCTGGTCGCCTTCGAAGCTGTCGTTGACGTAGTCGCTGCCGAAGCTGGCCCCGAGCACGCTCACCAGTTCATCGAGATCCACCTGGAGCGAGGCCATCCGCAGCCGGTCGGGGATCAGACGCAGCAGGGGGGCGTCGGCGCTGAAGCGGGTGCCCACCTGTGCAAAGGCGCCCGTCTGCCGGGCCGCAGCGATGAAGGCCTCGGCCTCCTGCTGGAACTCGCCGAGGCTGAGGCGGCCGCCGCTGGTGTCGAGCAGGTCGAACTCCAGTCCGCTCTCGCTGCTGAAGCCCCGCACCGTGGGGGACTCGCTCACGATCACCGTGGCGTCGCTGATCGTCTGGCGCAGGCGTCGGTTCAGGCGTTCGGCCACGGTGGCGGCGCTCTGGTCGGCGCCGGGGCGTTCCTCGATCGGCTTGAGCCTCAGGAAGAAGATCCCCTTGTTGGGGGAGCTGTCGCCGAAGGAGCGACCGGCGTAGAAGTTGGCGAAACGGATCAGGGGTTCCTGGGCCATCACCGCCCGCACCTGCTCCATCACCTGCTGGGTGCGGGGCAGGGCGATGCCGTCCTGGAGCAGCACCACCCCCCGGAGCTGGCCGCTGTCCTCCTGGGGAATGAAGGCCGTCGGCCGCTGCTGCAGTGCCAGCCCGGTGAGCAGCAGGCCGACCAGCAGGCCGGCCACCACCCGCCGGCGCCAGCCCAGCACCCGGCTGAGCAGCCGGTCGTAGGGCCCCTCCAGCCGCTCGAGGGCCCGCCGGGGGGGATCGATCCAGCGCAGCAGCCAGGCGGGCTCCCGGCGCTCGGCGTGGAGCAGCCGGCTGGCCGCCACGGGGGTGAAGGTGAGGGCGTTGAAGGTGGAGAAGACGATCGTGCCGCCGATCGTGAGGGCGATCGGGGCATAGAGGCGCCCCAGGGTGCCCTGCAGGGTGAGCACCGGCAGGAACACCACGATCAGCACCAGGGAGGTGGCGATCACGGCGCCTCCCAGTTCCGCCATGGCTTCACGGGCGGCCTCCAGGGGCGGGCGGCCATTCTCCAGGCGGCGGCCGATGTCCTCGCTCACCACGATGGCGTCGTCCACCACCAGCCCGCTGGCCAGCACCATGCCGAACAGGGTGAGGGTGTTGATCGAATCGCCGCTGAGCCGGAGCACGGCCAGCGAACCGATCAGGGCCACCGGCACCGCCGAAGCGCTGATCAGGGCCAGGCGGCTGTTCCCCAGCCCCAGCAGCAGCACCAGGAACACGAGCAGCACCGCCTCCCGCAGGCTGGCCGTGGTCCGGTCAATGCTGGTGCGGATTGAGGTCGCCTCATCGACGATCACCTGGAGATCCACCCCCGGCGGAAAGCGGGGGCCCAGCTCCTCGAGGGCCCGGTCAATGCCCTGGCTCACCTCCAGGGCATTGCTGCCGTCCCGCTGGAAGATCCCCACGGCCACAGCCGTCTTGCCGTTCAGGTCGGTGGCGATCGATTCGTAGTTCTCGCTGCCCAGGTTCACCCGGCCCACGTCCTTCAGCAGGGTGACGCCCCCGTTGGCGCTGCGGTCGACCACCAGCGACTCGAATTCCTGGGCGGTGCGCAGCCGTCCCTCCATGCGCAGCGACAGGGTGACCAGCTGGTCGTCGGGGGAGGGGGCCACGCCGGCCTGGCCGAGGGCGGCCAGCACGTTCTGCTCCTCGAGGGCATCGCGCACCTCGCTGATGGTGAGGTTGCGTTCCTCCAGACGCAGCGGATCCAGCCACAACCGGAAGGCGAGCGAACTGCCTCCGAAGAGCCGCACCTCGCCGACGCCGGGCACCCGCTGCAGGCGGTCGCGGACCACCTGATCCACCCAGCCGCTCAGGAAGGTGTCGTCGTACCGGTCGCGGCTGGCGCTGAAGCTCAGCACCATCAGCAGGTCGTCGGAGGTGCGCCGCACCTGCACCCCGAAGCGCGCCACCTGGGCGGGGAGCTGGCGGCTCACCACCGCCGCCTCGTTCTGGGTGTTGATCTGGTTGATCTCGGGGTTGCCGCCCTCAAACCCGAGGGAAATGCTGCTGCCATTGGCCGAGCTGGTGGAACGGATCGAATCCAGCCGCTCCAGGCCGTTGAACTGCCTCTCGAGCAGGGTGGTCACCCCCTGCTCCACCACCTCCGGACTGGCCCCCGGGTAGCTGGCGCTCACCGACACCCGGCCCGGAGCGATCGGCGGCAGGTTCTCGACCTGCAGCCCGGGAAGGCTGATCAGGCCGCCGAGCAGAACGAGCAGGCTCAGCACCAGCGTCAGCACCGGCCGGCGCAGGAAGGGGTCGGAGATCGACTTCACGGAAACGCCTGGGTGGGCACCGACCCTGATCGCCGGTCGATCCTGGCAGGTACGGCAGGCGCCCCGTGATCAGCGCAGGTCGCGTTTCAGCACGGCGTAGAGGTAATCCGGGGACTTGTAGCGGCTCGGCAGGCAGATGTGCAGCTGCTCCAGCCGGCTCCAGCAGACCGTGCGCTGGATCGCCTCCATGGTGCGGCCCTCCTTGAGCAGGAGCCGCATCGCCTTGCAGTACAGGGAATATTTCGCCTCAAGCTCTCCGATCGTGGGGGGCTGACCCTGGACCTGGGGCATGGCGGAAGGGGGCACCCGGGTTTTGCAGGGGTGCCAGTCCACTCTACGAGCTGGCCAGTATCCCCTCGACGCCTGGCGCCGTGGCCGCGGGGGCATGGCCGAGGGTGGCGGCCTGGTCGTCGCTGAGCCGCCCGGCCGCATGCAGCACGGCGGTGATGCGGGCGATGTCGAGCACGGCGTGGCACCGATAGCCCGCCCGGGCCAGCCGCTCGCGGGCGCTGGTGTCGGCCCGGCCGCCGTGGTCGATGAACACGACCACGTCCTCCACCTCCAGGCCGGAGCTCTCCAGCTTGGCGATGCCCTCGAGCACGCTGCTGCCGGTGATCAGGATGTCGTCCACCACCACCACCCGGTCGCCCTCCTCGAAATCCCCTTCGATCAGGCGGCGGGCCCCGTGGGCCTTCACCTCCTTGCGGGGATAGAGCAGGGGTTTGTGCAGCTGCAGCGACAGCCCGGTGGCGGTGGGAAGGGAGCCGTAGGGAATGCCAGCGATGCGGTCGAAGACCAGCTCCCCGAGCTGGCCGGCATAGGCGTGCAGCACCCGGTGGAACAGGTTGGGATCGGAGATGATCTGGCGCAGATCGACGTAGTAGTTGAAGACGGCGCCCGAGGCCTGGACGTAGTCGCCGAAGAGCAGGCAGCCGATGTCGAACAGGTCGAGGATCAGGCTGGCCAGGGGGTCGCCGGTGCCGTCGGCCTCCGCGCCGGGCCCGGCCCCGGTGCTGCCCTCCGGGCGACGCTCCGGCAGCCACAGGCTGCAGGCCTCGCCCTGGTCCGGCGCCCGCCGCTCCAGCCAGCGGTCCCGGCGCTCGCTGATGCGTTGCTTGAGGGCGGCGGCGCGCTCAGCGATGTCGTCCTCCACCAGCAGGTTCTGGGGCAGGGGCATCAGCAGGCCGTCGGCGGCCGGACTCAGCCCGGCCTCCAGCAGGGCATCAAGGCGATCCTCCTCGCCCCAGAGGCTGCGCAGGATCAGGAAGCGCTCCGGCGCCTCCTGGCGCACCCGGGCCAGGATCGCCGGGTCACTGGTGCCCACCTCCAGCAGCAGCTGGTCGGGGGTGGCCCAGAGCTGGCATTCCCGCACGATGCGCAGGTAAAGGGGATCGCTCTCGTCGGGGTGGTGCTGCAGCACCCGGGCGGCCGCGTTGGAGCTGTGGCAGGTGATCACCACCGCCTTGTCGGGATACAGCAGGAACGGGGCGGCGATGTCCTGGCCGGCCAGGGGGGAGAGGGTGACGCCGTCGGCGCCGAGTTCGCGGAACAGGTAGTGGGCCAGCGCCGATGAGCTGTTCAGGTCCCCGTGCTTGGTGTCGATGATCAGGGGGATGTCGAGCGGCACCAGCTCCCGCACCTCCCGCAACAGTTCCAGACCCACCGGGCCGAGGGCCTGGTAGAAGCCGAGGCTGGGCTTGTAGGCGCAGACGTGGTCGGCGGTGGCCTCCACCACCGCCTTGATCCAGTGGCGGGCCTGGGAGAGAAACGAACGGCCGCCCATGCCGCGGCGATGGGCCCAGGCCTGCAGCATCTCCGGGTTGGGGTCGAGGCCGGTGACCAGGAGCGACTGACGGGCGGCGATGGCGTCGGTGAGCTGGACGAAGAAGCCCATCGCGCGGGGGGTTGGTGCCCAAGGTGCTAAGGCGAGGGCCACCGCCGGCGCGAGGGGGTGACACAGGACTTATTGATCCCCGAGCCTCAGGGGCTGTCTCAGCCTTGAAGTTCGGCGTACGCGGGGCTCCAGCGGCAGGCCTCCAGACGTGCGAGGGCGGCCTCCGGGGTGGCGGCCCGGCGGGCCAGCCCTTCCCGCACCGCCTGGATCGCCACCGCTTCGGCCACGGCCCGGGACACCGCCTGGACGGCCGCCAGGGGTGGCATCAGGGGGGCGTCGGGATCGGTCGCGGCCGGAATCACCCCGGCCAGGGCCTCGATGCTGGCGTCGATCATGGCGTCGCTCACCTCGGTGGCGCCCACCGCCACGGCGCCGTAGCCCAGGCCCGGGAACACGAAGCAGTTGTTGCACTGGCCGATCACCCGTTCCATCGACTGGCCCGCGTCGTTCGTGCAGCGGACCGGCGGGAAGGGGCTGCCGGTGGCCACCAGGGCCCGGCCCCGGCTCCAGCGCAGCAGGTTCTCCGGGGTGATCTCCGCCAGGGGGGTGGGATTGGAGAGGGGGAGGACGATCGGCCGCCCGCCATCGGCGCAGAGGGCCTCCACCACCGCCTGATCGAAGGCGCCGGCGGCGGTGGAGGTGCCGATCAGCACCCCCGGCCGCACCGCCTCGATCACCGCCAGCAGCCCCGGGCCAGGCCCCCCGGCCGAGACCGCCGCCCCGAACCGTGCCGCCAGCAGCTCCGGCCCCTTGGCGAACGGGCGGGCGCCGCCGGAGAGGCCCGGGGTGCCGGTGTGGATCAGCCCGTCACGGTCGATCAGCCAGAGACGGTCGGCGGCCTCGGCGGCCGAAAGCCCATGGCGCTGCAGCAGCCGCCAGAGCCGTTCGGCGATGCCACAGCCGGCGCTGCCTGCCCCGAAGATGACGATCGGCTGATCGGCCAGCCCTCGGCCAAGGCCCCGCAGGCCGGCCAGGATCGCCGCCGCCGCCACGCTGCTGGTGCCCTGGATGTCGTCGTTGAAGCTCGGCACCCGGTGTCGGTAGGCCTCCAGCACGGGGCGGGCATGGCTGGCCCCGAAGTCCTCCCAGTGCACCAGGGCGCCGGGGCAGACCGCCTGCACCGCGGCGATGAAGCGGTCGAGGAAGGCGGTGTAGGCCTCCCCCTGCAGCCGGGGCCGGCGCAGGCCGGGGTAGCAGGGGTCGGCCAGCAGTTCGGGCCGGTCGGTGCCCACGTCGAGCATCACCGGCAGGCCCCGGGCCGGATCGAGCCCGGCGCAGAGGGTGTACACCGCCAGCTTCCCCTGGCAGATCTGGATGCCCCCCACCCCCTGGTCGCCGATACCGAGGATCCCCTGGGCGTCGGTGACGAGCAGCAGATCAGGAGAATGGCCGCCGGCGCCGCCGCAGGCCTGGGCCAGCAGCTCCCCGAGGCGCTCCTGCTGCGGCGCCGCCAGATAGATCCCCTGGCTGGGGCTGCGGTAGGTGTGGCTGAAGTGCTGGATCGCCTGCCCCACCGTGGGGGTGTACACGATCGGCATCGCCAGCTCGATGTGGTCGGCGAGGAAGCGGTGGAAGAGGGTGACGTTCCGCTCCCTCAGGGTCTGGAGATAGGCGTAGCGCTCCAGGTCGCTGCCCATGGCGTGGAAGGCCAGCCGGCAGCGCTCCACCTGGGCCTCGATCGTTTCCACCTGCCAGGGCAACAGGGCCTCCAGCCCCAGCTCCCGCCGCTCCGCCCGGCTGAAGGCGGTGCCCTTGTTGAGCAGCGGATCATTGAGCAGCTCGGCGCCCCGGAGGGTGGTGCTCCGCTGGCGACGGGGTTCGGCGACCACGGCGTGCTCCTGGATCCGCTGGTACCCCCATCATCCACGGGCTGCCGGGCGAGAGTGGGCGCCGCGGGCGCCTTGCCGCCCCTCGGCAGCCCCCTGACAGGTCCTCCGTGCAGCCCCCCATGAAGATCGTGCGCTACCAGGAGGCTGCGGGCGCCATCCGCCTCGCCCGTCGCCATCCCGACGGCAGCCTGGAGCGCCTGGCGGGCGACCTGTTCGGCGCCCTGGAGCCCACGGGCGAGCCGGCCGCGGCCCACAGGATCCTGGCCCCCCTCGAGCCGCGCGCCCTCCTCTGCATCGGTCTCAACTACCGCCGCCATGCCGCCGAGACCGGCGCCGCGATCCCCACCTGGCCGGTGCTGTTCATGAAGGTGCCGGGGGCGGTGCAGCATCCCGAGGCGCCGATCACCCTGCCCACCACCGCGCCCAGCCACCAGGTGGACTACGAGGGGGAGCTGGCGGTGGTGATCGGCCGCACCTGCCGCAACGTGCCGCGCTCCGAGGCCCTGGGGGTGGTGCTGGGTTACACCTGCGCCAACGACGTCAGCGCCCGCGACTGGCAGAAGCAGCCCCAGCTCGGCGGCGGCCAGTGGTGCCGCGGCAAGAGCTTCGACACCTTCGCGCCCCTGGGCCCCTGCCTGGTGACCGCCGCGGCGATCCCCGATCCCCAGGCCCTCCGCCTGCAGACCCGCCTCAACGGCGAGACGGTGCAGGCGGCCAGCACCGCCGACATGATCTTTCCGGTGGCGGCGATCATCGAATTCCTGAGCGCCAGCACCACCCTGGCGGCCGGCACCGTGATCCTCACCGGCACCCCCAGCGGCGTCGGCATGGCGGCCGATCCGCCCCGCTGGCTGCGCCGCGGCGATACGGTCGAGGTGGAGATCGATGGCATCGGCGTGCTGCGCAATCCGGTACTGGAGGAGTCCATCCCCGAGCCGGCCGTCTGAGGGCCGTTCCGCACCGCGCCCCATGAAGCTCTCCGCCGCCTGGACCTGCCAGCCCGCCAGGGCCGCCGGCTGCGGCGGCTATCGCCACTTCGCCGTGCTGGGCCAGCGGGGCCGGGGCCGGGAGCGCAGCGTGGAGCTCCAGGCGGTGCTGGACCCCGGCTACCGGCTGCTGGTGCCCATGGGCGAGCTGCGCGACCGCGCCGCCTGGCTGCCGGGCTGGCAGCGCCTGCCGCAGCAGGGTGGGCCGGATCAGACGCCCGCCCCATTCCTGGCCGGGGCCTCACCGGAGCGGCATACCCCGACCCAGGACGCCGCGGGTGGTGGCGGCGATCTCCCGTTGGCTGGCGCGCGGTAGCGGTTCGTACCGGCCTCCCCCGTGCCGCGCCAGCTCCTGACCCAACCCACGGGCCCCGTGGAGCGGGCCGGTGTCGATCACCAGCAGCTCCATCGCCAGCGACCGGATGGCGTCCGCCAGTCCCATCACTTCCTGGCGGATGCCCTCCAGGCCCAGGGTCTCCGGGCCATCGGCATCACCGGAGGCCAGGGATCGGCCCAGGGACACATTGGCCTTGCCGTCACTGATCAGCACCAGGATCACCTCGGCGACATCCTTGCTGGCGCGAGCGTTCTGTCCCACGCGTACCGCCAGCGCCAGCCCGTGGGCGAGGGGCGAGCCACCACCGCAGGGCAGCCGCTCCAGGCGCCTCGACGCGGCGGTGATCGAGCGGGTCGGCGGCAGCTGCACCTCGGCCCGCCGGCCACGGAAGCTGATCAGGGCCACCTGGTCGCGGCTGCGGTAGGCCTCCCCCAGCAGCTGCAGCACGGCTCCCTTGGCCGCCTGCATGCGGTTGAGGGCCATCGAACCGGAGGCATCGACCACGAAGATCACCAGCGCTCCGGCCTTGCGGGCCAGCAGCTTGACCCGAAGGTCGTCCTCGCGCAGCAGCAGATGGCCTTTCGTCCCGTGACGCTGGTTCGCCAGCGCCCGGCGACGGGCGCGCTGATGGGGGGCGGCCGCCCGCAGGGTGGCGTCAATGGCGACGTGGCGGATCGGCCCATGGGGCAGCACGGGCTTCACGTAGCGACCGCGCTCCTGGGAGAGCACCGTGCCCCTGCCGCCGGCCTTGCCGTGGCGGCGGTGGCCCCGGCTCGCCATCGCCAGCAGCTTCGGATCAAGCAGGACACCCTCGGGGGAGAACAGGAACTCCTCCGGGATCCCTCCAGAAGGCGGTTCTCCGCCGGTGGACTCGGGCGGGGGCCCATCCTCCGGCGCCGACCTGTCGCTGGGCTCCCGGTCGTTCTCCTCGGGAGGGGCCGGGGGGGTGGCCGGGGGTACGGCCAGCACCGCCGCTCGCGGCAGGATCACCAGCTCCACCGCGAGGCGCAGATCCCCGGCGTTCACGGTCCGCCTTCCCTGAAGGGCCGCATGGGCGCGTGCGACCCGCACGGCGAACAGCTCGGCCCGGTGGCCCTCGGTGCCGGCCCGGTTCGCCTCCTCGACGAGGTAGCGCACCTGGGCCGGCGCCAGGCGCACGCGCCCCAGCAGGCGACGGCCCGCGATGACACCCTGTCTCAGCAGGTCCAGGCCTGGCCTGTGGCGGTTCCAGAAGGCCTCCGGGTCGTCGGCGTGCTGTAGAACCCGTTCCACCGCTTCCACCCGATCCTCGAGGGTGAGGGGCGCATCGGCGGAGAGCGGCATCGCGAAGCGGTCGATCACGTGCGGTGGCATCTCCCCTTCCGCGGGGTTGCAGGTGGCGATCAGCAGGGGCCTGCAGGGATGGCGGAAGCTGATCCCTTCCCGCTCCACCTGGTTGAAGCCTGCCGCCACCGCCGCGAACAGCAGAGTGGCGAGCCCCCGCTCCAGCAGGTTGATGTCGTCCACGGAAAGCACACCGCGGTGGGCCTCCGCCAGAAGTCCCGGCTGGAACACCGGCCGCCCTCGCCGCATCGAGGCCTCCACATCGACTGATCACAGCAGGCGGTCCTCGCTGACCCCGAGCGGCACCGTCACGAAGGGGGTGGGCACGAGGGCACTCACGGGCGTGCGGCTGATGCGGGCCCGGTGGGCCCAGGTGGCGTCATCCCAGTCCGCCGGCGCCCGGGGGTCGGCATTGCAGCAGGAGTGGCGGATCACCCTGATCGGGGGCAACAGGGCGTGCAGGGCGCGGGCCATGACGGTTTTGGCCGTACCCCGCCGTCCGGCGATCACCACCCCGCCCAGACCGGGATCCACTGCCAGCAGCAGCAGGGCGGTGCGGATCGCCGGCTGGCCCACCACCGCGTTGAGGGGGAAGGGGCCAGGCGGGCCGACCTGTGGGGGCGTCGCCACTAGGGAACGGCGGCCACGGCCACGCCCTCCAGTTCCGCGTCGGTGAGGTCGTGGAGCTGGCGGAGCCTGTTCAGTTTCTCGGCGGGAGCGTTCCACAGGCCGCGACTGCTCGCTTCCAGCATCCGGCCCACCACATTGCGGAAAGCCTCTGGATTCGCCCGGCGCAGCCGCTCCGCCATCGCCGCATCGAAGGCGTAGGTGTCGGCGGCCTGGTCGTAGACCCAGCCGTCCCGGAATCCGGTGGTGCCGCCCCAGCCGATCAGGGCCGTCATCCTCTGGGAGATCTCGTAGGCCCCCCCCGACCCCATCGCCGCCATCGAGGCGGCCCAGCGGGGATTGAGCAGCTTGGTGCGGTACTCCAGTCGCAGCAGTTCCTCCAGGTCGCGGGGGGTGGTGTCCCGGGAGAAGGACTCCACGAAGCTGGCCGCCACCCGGCCACCCGGCCGACGGGACTGCTGGGCCAGCTCAGCGGCCCGCTTGAGCCCCCCGGTGTTGGCGTAGTACTCCTGGATGTCGGTGAGGCCGTACTCCACCGAGTCGATCTGCTGCACCACCCGGTCGGTGCTGCCCAGCAGTGAGGCCAGCACCTCCGGTCGGGCCTGGCCCTTGTCGCCACGGCCGTAGCTGAAGGCGTTCCTGTCCTGCCAGGTGCCGGCCAGCTCGTCGCCGCTCTCCCAGTTGGCGTCGGTGATCCGGTCATTCACCAGGGAGCCGAAGTCGCCGGCCGGATTGGAGAACAGGCGGGCCGTCGGGTTCTCCACCCCCTGGGCCTCCAGGGCGCGGGCATGGCGGCGGAGGGCGTTGCGCTCCTCCGGCTCGTCGGCCGCCGCGGCACGCCGGAACAGGTCGTCGAGGAGCTCGACGATGTTCACGAAGCTGTCGCGGAAGATCCCCGACAGGTTGACCAGCACGTCGATGCGCGGGTGGTCGAGGCTCTCCAGGGGCTTCAGCTCGTAGCGCACGATCCGCCCGGTGCCCTCCTTCACCGGTTCGGCCCCCACCAGCTCCAGGAGGATCGCCAGGGATTCACCCCGCGTCTTGATCGCATCGAGCCCCCAGAGCATCACCGCCACGGTCTCGGGCCAGGCGCCGTCGTTCTCGGCCCGGTGTTTCTCCAGGATGCGCAGGGCGATGGCGCGCCCCCGTGCCATCGCCCCCGGCGACGGCATGCGGTAGGGGTCGAGGGCGTGGATGTTGCGGCCGGTGGGAAGCACCCCAGGGCCGTCGCGCAGCAGGTCCCCGCCGGGGGCGGGGGGGATGTATTCGCCACCCAGGCCCCGCAGCAGCTGGTCGATCTCCTCGGTACTGCGGGCCAGCAGCTGGCTGATGCGCAGGGCTTCGCGGAGGCGTCGCGACCGATCCTCCGCGTCGGCTTCACGGGGGGCCGGATGGCGCCGTTCCAGATCGGCGGCCTGGTGCTCGAGCGTCGGCCCGTCGCCGGGGGGCGCCAGCGCGGCGATCGCCTCCAGCAGCGCGGGGTCGAGCCCGTCGCCGACGTAGGCCTTCAGGTAGCCCAGCCGCTGCTCCGCGTCCGGCGGCTCGCCGAGGGTATGGAGGCCGCTGGAGAACAGGCGGTTCTCCAGCAGCTGCAGGTAGGTGCCCAGCCGCACCAGCCAGGTGCCGAAGGCGTCGGGATCCTGGTCGGCAGCCGTGGGGGCCGGGCAGTCGGCGTCGAGGCCGCTGTCGGACACCTGCTTGAGAATGCCGTCGCGCAGGGCGGCGTTGCGCTCCGGATCCTCCCGGTACTCGGCGATCAGATCCCGCAGGGCGATCAGTTCCCGGTAGAGGCCGGCGCGGCCGTAGGGGGGCACGTTGTGGGACACGATCACCCCGTAGCCACGCCGCTTGGCGAGCATCGATTCGGAGGGGTTGTTGGCCGCGTAGACGTAGAGGTGGGGCAGGTGCCCCAGGAGCAGGTCGGGCCAGGAGTAACCGGTGTTGCCCAGCGGTGAGCCCGGCAGCCACTCCACCGTGCCGTGCATGCCGAAGTGAAGCACCGCGTCGGCCTGGAAGCCTTGCTGCAGCCAGTTGTAGAACGCGGCGTACTGGGGGTGGGGGGTGAGGTCCCACTCGTACATCAACCGCATCGGATCCCCCGCCACCCCCAGCGGCGGCTGCACCCCGATCCAGATGTTCCCCAGCTGCAGCCCGCCCAGCAGGAAGCGATCCCCCAGGGTGCGGATGCCGGTGCCCGCCAGCGGGCCCCACTGCCTTTCGATGCGGGCGGTGTGCAACGGCCCCAGCCACTCCCGCAGGGTGTCCACGGCCACCGTCGTGGTGGTGGTGTCCTCGAGGCGCTCACCGGGGGGCAGGCGCGAGACCCAGGCTTCGTCGGCCTCCTTGACCCGGGCGATCAGCTCCTCGCCGCTTTCGGGCAGCGGCCCCACGTGATAACCCTCGGCGACCAGGGCCCGCAGCAGTGCCAGCAGCGACGCGGGTACGTTCAGCAGGGCGGCGGTGCCGGTGGCGCCGTAGCCGGGGGGGAAGCCGTAGAGCACGATCGCCAGGCGGCGCTCGGCCGGCGGCTTGCGGCGCAGGGCGATCCAGGCGTTCAGCCGGCCGGTGAGACGCTTCAGCCGCTCAGGGATCAGGTGGATCCGATCCCCCACCAGCCCGCCGAGGGGCACCGGATCGATGGCGCCGTCCAGTTCGGGCAGGGCGAACAGCACCACCCCCTGCAGGCCGCCGATGCCCTGGCGGGTCCAGGAGTGGAGATCCTGGATCAGCAGCGGGGCTGCCACCACGTAGGGGACGTTGCGGGCCCGCAGGATGCGCTGGGCCACCTCCTCCCGCCGGCCCGCCTCCATCGACCCGGCTGGCCCGCCCACCAGGGGGAAGCCGATGGTGGAAACGATCGCATCGACGGCCACCGCCTCCCGCCCTCCCTTCTCACCGGGACCCCGCATCCAGTCGCGCACCGCCATGTGAGCCTCCACGCCGTTGATGAACACCGGCAAGGGGACCAGCCGCGCCGCCTCGAAGGCACGGATCAGCTGGGGGATGTAGGGCTGCCCGGTGACCACGTGCTTGCGGTACAGCAGCAGCCCCACCACCGGCCAGTTCTGGCGTTCCGGGCGGCTCCCCGGACGGGTGTGGCGGAACCAGGCCAGGTAGTCGCGCGGGTGGAGGAAGGGGTCGGTGTGGTCCGGATGGACCAGGCCGAGGTCCGGTGTCGCCACAGGAGCCGGGATCGCTCCGGATGTCAGCCCCAGGCCGTGGCGGGCCAGATAGAGGAACAGGGCGGTGACGTTCCCGGGGCCGCCGGCGTTCCAGTAGCCGTAGAGGATCAGCCAGTGGCGCAGATCCTGAGCCCGACGGGACGGGAGGAAGCGCAGCAGCTTCGGCCCCACCTTGAGGAAGCCGATGTAGCCGGCCAGCCTGTCCTCCTCCCGGCCGCCGCCGAACTTGGCCAGCAGGGACTGGATCGGCTTCGGCATGCCGGCGCTGCTGCCGTCGATCGTGAAGCGGCCGAAGCGGGTGAGCCCCATCAGTTCGACGGCCGATTCGAACACCAGGCGGATCGGGATCGCCTCCGTCCGCTGGCGCAGCCACTCCACCTGATCGAAGTCGAAGATCAGGCTGGCGAAGAAGGCATCCGCTCTCGCCAGTGCCGCGGCCACCTCGGCGGGCCGATCGCCGAGGTCCCGGTCGCTGAACACCGCGATCGCCAGCTGGGGGCAGCGGGCCATGGCTTGATCCGCCGCCTCGCGGTACAGACCGGTGTTGAAGGCTTCGAACCCGGCGATCAGAACGATGCGTTTCATGGCCGTCCCGTGCAAGCCACCTCTCAATTCTGGGGCGCGGCCGGTGCCCTGTCCCCAGAGCCGGGGCTGGGACTGGTGGACCGTTGGATCCGGCGGGCTTCCGTACACTCGCCACAGTCGACAAGGGCCTGTGACCTTCAACGGAACCCTGGAGGAACTCCAGTCGCTGGTCGAGGGGCTCGGCTGTTCCGGTCACTGGGTGCACGAGGGGGCCTTCGAGATGCTCGTCATCGAGGACGGCGAATCGAACCTGCGCCTCAACTGGTGGCCCGGCACCGGCGCCGTGATGCTGGTGGGGGACCCGGCGCAGCGCAGGGATCTGGAGTCGCGGCTGCAGGAGGCCCTGGCCGGCCGCGCCTGAACGCCAACGCCGCCGCCGAGGCCCCCCGGCCTCAGTCCTTCACCACCAGTTCCGTGGTGCCGCTGCGGCGCAGCAGATCGCCCAGCACCAGCAGGTCGTTGCCGTGGATCAGGCCGATGCAGCCGTCGGTGCCGCTGCGGCGCCCCCGGCCGGCGCTGGGATCGTGGTGGATCCCCAGACCCCGGCGGTCGGTGGGGAAAGCGGGCTCCAGGCCAATCCAGAGAAAGCGGCCCAGTTCCGCATCATCCGTTGGCTCCACAGGCGTGATCTCGGTGACGGCGTAGCGGCCCCGCGGCAGCGGGGCCTTGCTGCCCAGCCGGTGGCGGTCAGCCTCCTGGCGCCTCACCCGGCCTACCAGGGCCTCGTAGGCCCGTGGCGGCTGGCCCGGGAGCAACAGCTGCAGTTCCCAGATCGGATCGCCGGTGACGGGCAGCTGGCGGTCGGTGCGCACCAGCACCATCCGGCCGCCGCCGGCCGCCACCGCCTGGGCAGCCTGGGTGGCCTGGGCCGATGGGGCAGGACCGGCCAGCACCAGGCCCAGGGCCCAGGCGAGGGCCAGCGGGACCTGGCCGGAGGAACGCTTCATGGACAGCACGGGACCAGCGCCCGTGTTACTGCTCCGGCGCGGGGGCCACAAGGGAGGGGGTGCCGGTCCTGAAGGTTCAGGCCCGTTCGTCCCCGTCCCGGCTGATCGTCACCAAGGCCGGCGCGAACAGGAACACGGTGTCCCCCAGCCGCTCCGACTGACCGTCCAGCGCAAAGACGCCACCGGAGACGAAATCGATGGTGCGCTGGGCCTCCTCCGGCGCCATGGCACTGAGGTGGAGCACCACGGTCTTGAACTGCTGCACCGCCAGCACCGCCTCCACGGCCTCCTCGAAGCGGCCCGGTGTCATCACCACCACCTCGTGAAACCAGGAGCCGAAGGGGGTTTCCATCGCTCCAGGTTGCCTCAGGGCGTCCCCCCCAGCCAGCGGCAGGGCGTGAGCCTCCGGTGAGAACCGACTCAGGCGACCAGGGCGATGGCGTCGATCTCCACCCGGGCGCCCCTGGGCAGGGCCGCCACCTGCACGCAGGCGCGGGCCGGTGCGACGCCCTCGCTGAACAGATCGGCATAAAGGGCGTTCACCCGGGCGAAATCGCCGAGGTCGACCAGATACACCGTGGTGCGCACCACCTGATCGGGGCCGCAGCCGCCGGCGGCCAGCACCGCCTGGAGATTGCGCAGCACCTGGCGGGTCTCGGCCTCCACGTCGCCATCCCCCACCAGCACCCCGCTCACCGGGTCCAGGGCGATCTGGCCGGAGCAGTAGAGAACGCCGCCGGCGAGCACGGCCTGGTTGTAGGGGCCCACCGGGGCGGGGGCGGCCGGGGTGTTGACCGGATGAGACAGGGGGCTGTGCCTTTGGTCACCCTCGCCGGCGCTGGAACTCATGACGGGTAAAAATGCGGGACTGGGATCTTATTGCTCGCTCGAACACCATCACCAAGCCGTCCGCCACTCCCGCCACCGCGGCAGCCGCCCTTTCAGCCGCTGCAACCGCCACGGCCGCCAACTCCGGGGATGCCGGCCCCGGAGCCCACGTCCGCATCGAGGACCTCTGGTACCGCTACCCGGGACGCGACGTCTCCGCCTGGACGCTCCAGGGCATCGATCTCGTTCTCGGGGCCGGTGAGCTGGTGGGGCTGCTGGGCCCCTCCGGCTGCGGCAAGACCACCCTGCTGCGCCTGATCGCCGGCTTCGAGCGCCCCGGCCGGGGCCGGATCAGCATCGGTGGCCAGCAGGTGGCGGGCCCGGACCGCCTGCTGCCCCCCGAGCGGCGGGGCGTCGGCATGGTCTTCCAGGACGATGCCCTGTTTCCCCACCTCGATGCCTGGCGCAATGCCTGTTTCGGCCTGCGCCGCGGCCAGGACACCGCCCGGGTGGCCTGGCTGCTCGATCTGCTGGGCCTGGGCGGCCTGGAGCGCCGCTACCCCCACGAGCTCTCCGGCGGCCAGCGCCAGCGCCTGGCCATGGCCCGCGCCCTGGCGCCCTCCCCCTCGGTGGTGCTGCTCGATGAACCCTTCTCCAACCTGGACGTGGAGGTGCGGCTGCGGCTGCGCAGCGAACTGCCGGCCGTGCTGGCCCGCTGCGGCGCCAGCGGCCTGATGGTGACCCACGATCCGGAGGAGGCGCTGGCGATCTGCGACCGCGTCGGGGTGCTCCGCGACGGGGTGCTGCACCAGTGCGCCCCGCCCCGCGAGCTGGTCGACCGGCCCGCCACCGCCTTTGTCGGCCAGTTCGTGCTCCAGTCCAACCTGTTGCCGGCCTCCTGGCGGGGCCGGCGGCTGCAGACCGCCCTCGGTGAGCTCGAGCCCCTGTCCGGGGGGGATCAGGGCCCCGGGGAAACCGAGGCCGTCGAGGTGATGGCCCGCCCCCAGGCCCTGGAGTTCCTGCCCTCGGAGGAGGGATCCGCCTGGATCACCGGCCGGGAGTTCCTCGGCCGGGAATGGCTCTACCAGGTGCAGCTCGGCGACCAGCGGCTGCGCTGGCGGGCACCCCTGGAGGCCGACCACCCCCATGGCCGGCGCGGCCGGCTGCGGTTCCGCTCCGGCGAGTCGGCGC
>NZ_JAYGHZ010000004.1:0-23468 GCF_034931285.1 Synechococcus sp. BA-120 BA3 | reverse complement strand
GGCTGAGGACCGTGCGCTGTCGGTCAGCAGCTCGATCCAGCGCGCGCGCATCTCAGGATCGGTTTCGTCGGCAAGCAGCTCAAGCCCGTTGTTCATCGCCCCGATCGGGCTCAGCAGGTCATGGCACAGCCGCGAGCACAACAGGCTGGCGAGTTCGGTTTCTGACAGGTCGGCGGAGCTGGGCATAGACTTGGGCGTGCCTTTGTGGCGGATGGACCGGAATGAACGCGCACAGGCCGAACGGCCGCGCTTGGTCGATGTGGCGAAAAGGCCGCACAGGTTCAAGCGTTATTCCGACCCGGCGGTGACGTAGCGGCAACAGGTGCGCCATATCCGATGGGAAGTTCAGTCGGTCAGTCGCAGCGAGACGGGATCGAATGCGCCCAGCAAGGTGCCGCCGCTGATGGCGTTCTACAGCCCGGATCCGGCCATGGGCGAGGCCCTCCGCCAGCTGATCGGCCGACTGGAGGCGGAGGGGCGCCCGGGGCTGGGGGAGCAGATCTCCGTCACCTGGCTCCGCTATGGCGATTCCCTGGTGGGCGCGGCCGAGGGCCTGGGCCAGGAGGAGTTCTGGGGCCGGACGGTGGCCGGCGCCTCCTGGGCGGGTCCGACGCCCCGCTATCCCGCCAGCGTGGTGAAGCTGGTCTATCTGGTGGCGGCCGAAGCCTGGCTGCAGCGCCAGCTGATCGAGGATGGGCCGGAGCTGCGCCGGGCCCTGGCCGACATGGTGCGCGATTCGGGCAACGACGCCACCAGCCTGGTGATGGACCTGCTCAGCGGCACCACCAGCGGTCCGTCCCTGCCGCCGGAGCGCCAGGCCGCCTGGTGCCGCCAGCGCCAGCTGGTCAACGACTGGCTGGCCCGCCTCGGCTGGAGCGAGGTGGCGGGGGTGAACGCCTGCCAGAAGACCTGGGCGGAGGGCCCCTATGGCCGTGAACGCGACTTCTACGGCCCCCAGCTGGAGAACCGCAACCGCCTCAGCACCGATGTCACGGCCCGCCTGCTGCACGCCGTGATGGCCGGCGCGGCGGTCTCCCCCCCGGCCTGTCGCCGCATGACGGCGCTGCTGCACCGCTCCCTCGACGCCCAGGCCCGGGCCGCCGATCCCGAGAACCAGGTGGATGGCTTCCTCGGGGCCGGCCTGCCCGAGGGGGCCCGGCTGTGGAGCAAGGCCGGCTGGATGAGCCAGGCGCGCCATGACGCCGCCTACGTGGAGGTGGACGGGAGGGCGCCGATGCTGCTGGTGGTCTTCAGCGAGGGTCGGGTGCGGGCCGCCGACGAGACCCTGCTGCCGGCCATCGCCGCCGCCCTGCTGGCCGCCTGACCCTGCCCCGCTGACGGCCCCGCCCCCGTGACGTCCCCGCCCCTCGATGTGGTTCCCCTCGCCCTGGGGGCGGCGGTGAGCCCGATGCTGCTGGTGGGACAGATGCGCACCCTCACCGCTCCGGGGTCCGGCGTGCGCCAGAGCTGGGCCTACGTCGCCGGCAACGCTGTCGTGGTGGTGGGCTGGGCGCTGGTGGGGCTCGGCTCGGGGGGATCCCTGCCCTCGCGCCCCGACGCCGGCGCCGATCCGGTGTCTGCCGGCGTCCGGCTGGTCCTGGCCGCCGTGCTGCTCGCCATCGGTGCCCGGGCCCTGCACCGCGAGAGCCCAACGGCCTCCCCAGCCCCGGGGGGCCAGTCCCTGGCCCGATCCTTCGGGCTGGGAATCGCCCTGATGGCCGGCAACCTCACCTCCCTGGTGCTCTACCTGCCGGCGCTGCAGGACCTGGCCCGCTCCGGCCTGGCGGCGGGCCCCCTGGCCGCCCTGGTGCTGCTGGTGAGCCTGGTCACCCTGGCGCCGTCGCTGCTGCCACCGGTGGTCCTGGTGCTCACGGGGGCCTGGGGTCGGGCCCGCCTCGAGCAGCTCTCCCACTGGACCCTGGCCCATCAGGGCCGGATCAACGGAGGACTCTGCTTTGGCTTCGCGGCTTATCTCGGCTGGAGCGGTGTCGCCAGGCTCTGAGCGGACCTGGCGACGGGGGCCCGGGTGGGCCTGGGGGTCGGGCCCACGGATGGGCCTGGAACGGAGAGGGAGGGATTCGAACCCTCGACAGAAGTTGCCTCCTGTAACTCCTTAGCAGGGAGCCGCTTTCAACCACTCAGCCACCTCTCCAGTGGCGAAGCGAGCTTATCAGGGCTCGGACTCGGGCCCCGGAGGCACGGCCAGACGGGGCAGGCGGTGCTTGAAGCCGCAGAGGATCTCCCAGGGGATGGTGCCGCAGCGCTCGCTCCAGTCGAGGGGGCTGATCGTCTCCCCCTCCTGGTCGCCCAGCAGGGTGACCATGCTGCCCACCTCGATCCCGGGGGCGTCGGTGGCGTCGATCACCAGCTGGTCCATGGTGATGGCGCCCACCTGGGGCAGGCGCCGGCCGTCGAAGAGGACGTCCATGCGGTTGGAGAGCTGGCGGGGCACCCCATCGGCGTAGCCGATCGACACCACCGCCAGGCGGCTGGGCCGGCTGGTGCGGTAGCGGTGGCCATAGCTGACGCCGACCCCCGCCCCCACCTGGCGCAGAAGGGTGACGCGGGCGTGGATCTGCAGGGCGGGCCGCAGGGGCACCACCCCGGCCAGGTGGGCCGCCGGCGGCTGGCCGTAGAGGGCCAGCCCCACCCGGACCAGGTCGTAGTGCTGGGCGTGTCCGCGCAGGGTGGCCGCCGAATTGGCCAGATGACGGCAACCGGCCCCCAGGCCCTGCTCGGCCAGGCTCGTGAGGACCGTCTCGAAGCGCTGCTGCTGGAGCGCGTTGAGGCCGTCGTCCTCCCCAGGAGTGGCATCGGCGCAGGCCAGATGGGAGTAGAGGCCCGCCAGCTCAAGGGCCTCCATGCCCTGCAGGGCCGCCACCAGCCGCGGTCCCTCCTGCCAGTCGGCGCCGAGGCGGGCCATGCCGGTGTCCAGCTTCAGCTGCACGGGCATGGGGCGGCCGCTGCCGCTGGCCAGGTTCTGGCAGAGCAGGGCTTCCCGCATGCTGCTGAGGGTGGGCATCAGCTGCCAGCGCAGGCAGCTGCGCAGCTCCTCGGGCTGGGTGAGGTTGCCGAGCACCAGCACCGGAGCGGAGATGCCGGCGCGGCGCAGCTGCAGCCCTTCGGCCAGGGTGGCGACCCCGAAACAGGCCGCCCCCGCCTCCAGGGAGGCGCGGGCCACCGTCAGG
The DNA here is from genome assembly GCF_034931285.1 of Synechococcus sp. BA-120 BA3. Taxonomy (NCBI): domain Bacteria; kingdom Bacillati; phylum Cyanobacteriota; class Cyanophyceae; order Synechococcales; family Synechococcaceae; genus Synechococcus; species Synechococcus sp. BA-120 BA3. The sequence goes on along the minus strand of NZ_JAYGHZ010000004.1, from coordinate 20,280 downwards.
GCGCCGTGGCCGTAGGCGTCGGCCTTGACCACCGCCATCAGCTGGGTGGCCGGGCCGACGTGGCGCTGCAGGGCCCGCACGTTGGCCTGGATGGCCGCGGTGTTCACCTCCACCCAGGCCCGCTGCCGCGACTGGTGGGTCTCCTCGGTCGCACCGGTGCCGGCAAGCGAAGCGGTGGTCATGGGCGACGCCGGTGCGAGTGAACCATGGAAATCATGGGAATCCCGTTAGCATGCCGCGTATCCAGCGGACGGGAATGGGCCACGTACTCGTTCTGAATGCGTCCTACGAACCGCTGAACATCACCACCTGGCGGCGCGCCATGGTGATGCTGCTCAAGGGGAAGGCCGAGGGGCTCGAGCACGACCCCGAGCGGGCGATCCGTCCGGACCATTTCCTGCCCACGGTGATCCGGCTGCGCCAGTTCGTGCGGGTGCCCTACAAGCCGCTCCCCCTCACCCGCCGCAATGTCTTCCATCGCGACGGCCACGCCTGCCAGTACTGCGGCTACACCGGTGAGCAGCTCTCCATCGACCATGTGGTGCCCCGCAGCCGGGGCGGCACCGATGTCTGGGAGAACGTCACCACCGCCTGCCTGCCCTGCAACGTGCGCAAGGGCAACCGCACCCCGCGGGAGGCGGGGATGCCCCTGGCCCGGGAGCCCCGCCGGCCCCTGGGCAGCCTGAGCTTCGAGGCCAACCGGCGCATCCGCTCCGGCCAGCACCAGGAGTGGGCCAAGTACGTGATCGGCGCCTGATCCGCCCCCCGTCGTCACTGGCCCCATCGGATCTTCATCCCCCGGTTCCGGTGGCCTCGAGGGCGAGGGCCTCCAGCCCCTGCCGCTGCTCCTCGGCGATGCAGGCCCCGATCAGGTCGTCGATCTGGCCGGCCAGCACGGGCTCGAGGGAGAAGTTCCGCCCCAGACGGTGGTCGGTCACCCGGTTGTCCTTGGCGTTGTAGGTGCGGATCTTCTCGCTGCGGTCGCCGCTGCCCACCTGGGCGCGGCGCACGGAACGCTCGGCGGCGTTGGCTTCGGCCAGCTGGCGCTCGTAGAGCTTGGCCCGCAGGATCTCCATGGCCCGCTCGCGGTTCTGCAGCTGGGAGCGCTCCTGGGTGCAGAACACCCGGATGCCGGTGGGCTTGTGCAGCAGGTCGACCGCCGTCTCCACCTTGTTGACGTTCTGGCCGCCGGCGCCGCCGGAGCGGGCCGTGCTGATCTCCAGATCCCCGGGATCGATCTGCACCTCCACCGGATCGGCCTCCGGCATCACCGCCACGGTGGCGGTGGAGGTGTGCACCCGCCCCTGGGATTCGGTGGCCGGGACCCGCTGGACGCGATGCACCCCCGCCTCGAACTTGAGCCGGCTGTAGACCCCGTCGCCGCGGATCGCGAGGATCAGCTCCTTGTAGCCCCCGAGGTCGGCCTCCGAGGCACTGACGGGTTGCACCTGCCAGCCCTGGCCCTGGGCGTAGCGCTCGTACATGCGGGCCAGATCTCCCGCCCAGAGGCTGGCCTCATCGCCGCCGGCACCGGCGCGGATCTCCAGCATCACGCTGCGCTCGTCGCGGGGATCCGAGGGCAGCAAGCCCAGGGTGAGGCGCTCGTTGAGGGCGCCGATCTGCCCCTCGAGGCTGACCAGCTCCTCGCTGGCCATGGCCGCCAGTTCCTCGCCGGCGGGGTCGTCGCGGTGGGCCCGCAGCAGGGCACGGGCCTCCTCCCGTTCCTGCTCCAGCTTGCGCAGCCGCTGGTAGTCGTTGACCAGGGGCTCCAGCCGCGCCCGTTCCCGGGCGATCGCCTGCAGGCGGGCCGGATCGGAGGCCACCTCTGGATCCGCCAGCTGGCGCTCCAGGGTCTGGAAGGTGCGGCAGGCGGTGTCCAGCCGGGATTGCAGCAGCTCGGAATCCATGGGGGGCACCGGCAACAAAAAGGGCCGGGTGCGTCAGGCACCCGGCCAAGGCAGAACCGGACCTCCCAGAGGTCCGGAGGGCCGAGCGGTCGCTCAGGCCGAGAGACGCGTCAGGCTTCGGAGGCCGCCGCCGCTTCCGCCGGGGTGGCGGCGGCTTCGGAGACCTTCTCGGTGGCCTTGGCGGCCTTCTTGGCCCCCGAAGCGGAATCGGCGCTGCCCATGCCGTACTTGCGCATGAAGCGGTCGACCCGGCCCTCGGTGTCGAGGATCTTCTGGGTGCCCGTGTAGAAGGGGTGGTTGCCGCTCCACACGTCGACCGTGATCTCGGGCTGGGTGGAGCCGGTGGTCATCACCACCTCTCCGTTGCAGATCACCTTGGCGTCCGGATACCAGGTGGGATGGATGTCGGCTTTCGGCATGACGGGAATCAGCGCTTGGAGAACTGGGGAGCCTTGCGGGCTTTCTTGAGGCCGTACTTGCGACGCTCCTTGGCCCGGGGATCGCGGCTCAGGTGGCCTTCGATCTTGAGGGGCTTGCGGTTGTCGGGGGAGAGATCGCACAGGGCGCGGGCCGCACCCTGCTTGATGGCATCGGCCTGGCCGGTGAGACCGCCGCCGCGCACGTTGACCAGGAGGTCGTACTGGGCTTCCAGACCCAGGGTCTGCAGGGGAGCCTTGACCGCCGCCAGGTAGACGGGGTTGTAGTTGAGGTAGTTGTCGCCGGGGCGGCCGTTGATGGTGACGCTGCCGCTGCCGGGGACCACCCGCACACGGGCGACGGCGGTCTTGCGACGGCCGGTGCCCCAGTAGACGACGCGGTTGGAGGTGCTGGTCATTGGGCGGCGGCGGCGGGATCGAGGGCGAGGGGCTGGGGCTGCTGGGCGGCGTGGGGATGCTCGGCACCCTTGTAGACCTTCAGCTTGCGGAACAGCTGGCGGCCCAGGGCGTTGTGGGGAAGCATGCCCTTGATGGCCTTCTCGACGATCCGCTCCGGCAGGCGGGCCTGCAGGTGCTCGAAGGTTTCGGTCTTCATGCCGCCGGGACGACCCGAGTGGCGCCGATAGATCTTCTGGGTGGCCTTGTTGCCGCTGACGCGCACCTTGTCGGCGTTGATCACCACCACGAAGTCGCCCGTGTCGAGGTGGGGCGTGAAGGTGGGCTTGTTCTTGCCGCGCAGCACCTGCGCCACTTCACTGGCGAGACGGCCGAGGGTCTGGTCCGCTGCGTCGACCAGATACCACTGGCGCTCGAGCGAATCGATGGAGGGTGGGGTTGTCTTGTTCATCGCGCCGGCGGGCCGGTTTGGGGTGAGCCCATCGCAGCCGGATGGGTCGGGACAGGAAGAATCGACCCTACCGTGTCGCCGGAACCGGCGAATTCGGAGAAGTGCCGTCAGCCTGGGGCCACCGGTTGGGGCTCCCTGCAGGGCACTCAGCCGATCGGTTCGTCGCCGAAGGGATCGGCGGGAGGATCGCGCGAATCCAACAGAAATCGCGGTTGACAATCATACCAGGAGGCCTCAGGGAACATTGGCTCCGGATAGCCCACCCGCAGCAGGCAGAGGCCCTGGGGCGGTGCGGCCTCCTTGACGGCGTGGCGGGCGCCGCTGCGCCAGCGGTGCAGAAACTCCTCAGCCGCCAGGCGACCCTCCCCCACCGCCACCAGCTGGCCCATCAGCAGGCGCACCATGCCGTAGAGGAAGCCGCTGGCCTGCACCTCGGTGACCAGCAGATCGCCGCAGCGCTCGACCCGCACCTCCTGCAAGGTGGTGCGGGCATGGGCGCGGCGGCTGCCCGCCCGCTGGAAGGCGGAGAAATCGTGCTCGCCCAGGAGGGCCTCGAGGCACCCGGCCATCCGAGCCTCATCCAGGCGCCACTGGTAGCGGTGCCAGCTCCAGGGGGCGAGGAAGAGGTTGGGGGTGCGGGCGTTGTGGATCGTGTAGCGGTAGCGCCGGTAGGTGGCGTTGAAGCAGGCGTGCCACTCAGGGGGCACCTCGGCGGCGGCCCTCACCCGGACCGTGGGCGGCAGGCGGCCGTTGAGGGCCTTGGCCCAGCGGGTCACGGGGATGGGGCCGATGGCATCGAAGTGCACCACCTGGGCGGCGGCATGGACGCCGGTGTCGGTGCGGCCCGCGGCCACGGACCGGACGGGCCGGTGCGGGTCGAGGGCCTCGATGGCGGCCTCCAGGGTTTCCTGGACGCTGAGATGGTGGGCCTGCCGCTGCCAGCCGTGGAAGGCGGACCCGTCGTACTGCAGCGCGAGGGCGATTCGTTTCAGACCCGTCGGTTCAGACCAGCTCGATGATGGCCATCTCGGCGTTGTCGCCCCGGCGGCGGACCGTGCGGATGATGCGGGTGTAGCCACCCTGGCGATCGCCGTAGCGGTCCTGGGCCTTGTCGAACAGGGCGTGCACCAGCTGCTTGTCGTAGATGTAGCCGATGGCGCGGCGGCGGGCGGCGAGGGTGCCGTCCTTGGCCAGGGTGATCATGCGCTCGGCTTCATCACGCAGGGCCTTGGCCCGGGCCTTGGTGGTGGTGACGCGGCCTTCACGGATGAGCTGGGTGGTGAGACCACGCAGCATGGCCTTGCGTTGGTCGGCGGGGCGTCCCAGCAGGGGGACTCGGCACTGGTGTCGCATGGTGGGGACGGGGCGGGTGGCGAAACGGGGAAGGGGAAACCGCCTTTCAGCCGCTGGTGCGGCTCTGGGGCAGGGAGATGCCGATCCTCTCGAGAGCCTCGATCACCTCGTCGGCGGACTTGGAACCGAAGTTCTTGATCTCCAGCAGGTCTTCGTAACTGAAGCCCATGAGGTCGGAGACGGAGTTGACCTGGGCGCGCTTGAGGCAGTTGTAGGCGCGCACGGAGAGGTTCAGCTCCTCCAGGGGAATCTGGGCCTCGGCCGAAGGCTCGGGCTCCAGGCCGGGCTCCTCGGTCATGGTGAGGGTGGCCAGGGGCTGGAACAGGCTGATCAGCTGGTTGGCAGCCTGGGCCATGGCGTCGTCGGGGGTGACGCTGCCGTTGGTCTCGATCTCGATGCGCAGGCGCTCGTGGGCCGAACCCCCCTCGCCGACAGCCGTCTCATCGACGGTGTAGTTGACCCGGCGGACGGGCATGAACACGGCGTCGATCTGCAGCAGATCGATGGCGGAGGTGTCCTCGTTGTGGCGATCCACCGGCCGGTAACCCACGCCGCGCTCGACGTGGACCTCCATCTCCAGGCTGTGGCCCTCGGCCACGGTGGCGATCTCCCGATCGCCGTCGATCACCTGCACCTGGGGGGAGAACTGCAGATCCGAGGCGGTGACCCTGGCCGGGCCGTTGACCATCAGACGGCCGATCTCCAGGTCGCGGCTGCGGCTGTTGACCGGCACCGACTTGCAGTTGAGAAGGATGTCGAGCACGTCCTCGCGCACGCCGGGCACCGTGGCGTACTCGTGGTTGACCCCGGAGAGACGCACCGCCGTGATGGCGCTTCCCTCGAGACCACCGATCAGCACGCGCCGCAGGGCGTTGCCGAGGGTGGTCGCCTGACCCCGGTCCAGGGGGCCGATCAGGAAGACGCCCGTCTGGGAACGGTCGTCGGCGACCTGGTGCTCGACCCGATCGATCTGGTAGTGCAACACGGTCTGAGGAGGTGAAAAGGGAACGGTGGCCGCGATGGCGGCCCGGGAAAGGCGGGACGGAGGCCGGAGGAGCTCCGGGGACTCAGACCCGGCGGCGCTTGGCCCGGCGGCAGCCGTTGTGGGGCAGGGGGGTGACGTCGCGGATCAGGGTGATCTCGAGACCCGCCACCTGGAGGGCGCGGATGGCGGTTTCCCGGCCGGAACCAGGGCCGCGCACCAGCACTTCGATCTGACGCATGCCCTGCTCGAGGGCGCGACGGGCGGCGGCTTCGGCGGCGGTCTGGGCGGCGAAGGGGGTGCCCTTGCGGGCTCCCTTGAAGCCGCTGGCGCCGGCCGACGACCAGCTCACCACCTCACCGGCGGTGTCGGTGATGGAGACGATCGTGTTGTTGAAGGTGCTCTGGATGTGCGCGACGCCATTGGGCACGTTGCGCTTGGCCTTCTTGGGGCCGGTCTTCTTGGCTGGTTTGGCCATGGCGGTGACCCCGCGGCTGCGGGGAGGTGATCGGAGGACTGGGGGGGAATCCCGGTGACGACCTCCGCAGAGGGAGGGCGGCGGGACTGGAGGCGATGGGCGGCCGCGAGGAGCCCAGGGCCATGGAGCGGTGCAGGCAGGGAAGGGAGGACGGGCCCGAGGGCCCGCCGCTCACTTCTTCTTGCCGGCGACGGTCTTGCGGGCGCCGCGACGGGTGCGGGCGTTGGTGCGGGTGCGCTGGCCGCGCACGGGCAGGCCCATGCGGTGGCGGCGACCCCGCAGGCAGCCGATGTCCTGGAGGCGCTTGAGGGCCATGCCCTCCTCGCGCCGCAGGTCGCCCTCGAGGACGAAGGAGTCGGCGGCGCCGCGCAGCTTCTGCACGTCGCCGTCGCTGAGGTCCTTCACCCGGATGTCGGGGTTGACCCCCGACTTGGCAAGAATCTTGCGGGCCCTGGTGAGCCCGATCCCATACACGTAAGTGAGTGAGATCTCAACCCTCTTGTCACGAGGGATATCGACACCGGCGATCCGAGCCACGTCAGGAAACGATCAGAGGGCAGAGGGGGTGGCGGCCGAAGGCGGCCGCCGTGGAAGCGTGGGGGGTCAACCCTGACGCTGCTTGTGCTTCGGGTTGGTGCAGATCACCATGACCCGGCCGTGGCGACGGATCACCCGGCACTTGTCGCACATCTTCTTGACTGAGGCACGCACCTTCATGGGCGTTGTGCTCTCCGAATTTGCAAACAGCTACCTTATCACATCATTCCGTCAAGCTGGCTACGATCCTCGCTGCGATCTCCTCCACGGTGCCGGAAGCCTCCACAGGGGCCAGCAGGCCCAGCTGGCGGTAGTGGTCGATCAGGGGCGCGGTCTGCTCCTGGTACACCACCAGGCGGTTGCGGATCACCGCTTCGTTGTCGTCGGCCCGGCCGCGGGAGAGCAGGCGCTGGATCAGCACACCGTCCTCCAGCTCCAGCAGCAGCACCCGTTCGATGCGCTGGTCGAGCTCCGCCAGCAGGCCGTCAAGGGCCTCGGCCTGGGCGAGGTTGCGGGGGAAGCCGTCCAGGAGCCAGCCGCCCGTGTGCCCCTCCAGGCGGCTGCGCACGATCGCCAGCACCAGGGCGTCGCTCACCAGCTCGCCGCGGGCCATCACCGCCTCCGCCTCCTGGCCCAGGGCTGTGCCGGCCTTGACCTCGGCCCGCAGCAGTTCGCCGGTGGAGAGATGCAGCAGCCCGTGGCGTTCGGCCAGGAGTTCGGCCTGGGTGCCTTTGCCGGCGCCGGGGGGACCGAGGAAGAGGAGTCGCTGTTTCATGGGAAGGGAAACGGGGGAATGGGCCTACTGGCGGACCAGTCCTTCGTAGCGCTGGGAGATCACGTAGGTCTGGACCTGCTTGGCGGTGTCGATGGCCACGCCCACCAGGATCAGCAGGGAGGTGGCCCCGAGACCCTGGAACGTGCGCACCTGGGTGGCGCCTTCGACGGCCGAGGGGATGATGGCGATGGCACCGAGGAACAGGCCCCCCAGCAGGGTGAGCCGGTTGGAGACGCCCGAGAGGTAGTCGGCGGTGGCCGAGCCCGGCCGAACCCCGGGGATGGCGACGCCGGAGCGCTTGAGGTTGGTGGCGATGTCCACCGGGTTGACGGTGAGGGAGGCGTAGAAGAAGGCGAAGCCGCAGATCAGGGCGAAGTACACCAGGGCGTACAGCCAGGGGGTGCTGCTGGTGGGGTTGAGGTAGCCCGCCACCCGGATCAGCCAGGGGCTCTTGGTCAGGTTGGCGATCGTCAGCGGCAGGAAGACCACCGCCGAGGCGAAGATGATCGGCATCACGCCGCCGGCGTTGAGCTTCAGGGGCAGGTAGCTCTGGCGGGAGGCCAGGGTGCTGGCCCCGCCCACCTGGCGCTTGGCACTGACGATCGGGATGCGGCGGCTGCCCTCCTGCAGGAAGATGATGCCGACGATCGTCACCAGGAAGACCAGCACCAGCACGACGATGCCGCCCACCGTGGCGCGGTCACCGCTCTGGGCCAGCTGGATGGTGGAGCCCAGCGCCTTGGGCAGGGTGGCGACGATGTTGATGAAGATCACCAGGGAGGCCCCCTGGCCGATGCCCCGTTCGGTGATCACCTCGCTGATCCACATCACCACCATCGAGCCGGTCACCAGGGCCAGGCTCGTCTGGACGACGAACAGCCAGTCCGGCAGGCCGGGCAGGGCGTACTGGCGCAGGATCAGGGCGAAGACGATGCTCTGGAGGATGCCCCAGCCGAGGGCCACGTAGCGGGTGATCTGGGCCAGCTTGCGGCGCCCCGCCTCCCCTTCGTTCTTCTGCAGCTCCTCGAGCTGGGGCAGGGCCGCCGTCATCAGCTGGATGATGATCGAGGCGTTGATGAAGGGCAGGATGCCCAGGGCGAACACGCCCAGGGTCGACAGGCCACCGCCGGTGAAGATGTCGAGGAAGCCGATCAGCTGGCCCCCCTGGCGGATGAAGTCCTGGAAGGCGACCCGGTCGATGCCGGGCACCGGGATGTAGATGCCGAGTCGCACCAGCAGCAGCAGGCCCAGGGTGGTGAGCACCCGGTCCCGCAGGCCCTTCGACTGGACCAGCTGCACGAGGATTTCAGCGGCGCTCGGATTGCGCCCCCGGCTGAGGAGCATGGTGATGTCGGGAGTGGAGGGAACGGGTCGCTACGACCGGAGCCGCCTGCCGCAGCACAAGGCTACGGGCAGGCGGCTCGCGGCTGGGGGCAGGGCAGGGCCCGGCCTCAGTCGATGATCTCGCAGGTGCCGCCGGCGGCTTCGATCTTGGCGCGGGCCGAGGCGGTGAAGGCGGCGGCCTGGACCGTCAGTTTCACCGTCAGTTCGCCGTTGCCCAGCACCTTCAGCGGGTAGCGGGGGCTGGTGACCAGACCCGCCTGCTCGAGGGAGTCGAGGCTCACCGTGCTGCCGGCCTTCAACTCACCCAGCCGCGACACGTTGATCACGGTGTAGTGGGTGGGGTTGATGACCGGGAAGTGCTTGAGCTTCGGGATCCGGCGGTAGAGGGGCATCTGGCCGCCCTCGAAGCCGGGGCGGGTGGGCCGGCCGGAGCGGGACTTCTGGCCGCGCATGCCGAAGCCGCAGCTGGCGCCCTGGCCGGCGGCGATGCCGCGACCCTTGCGCAGCTTGCGCCGGCGGGAGCCCGTCTGGGGCTGGAGACTGTTGAGAGAGAAGGACGTCATGGCGGGCCTCAGGAGTAGATCTGCTCGAGGGAGATGCCCCGCTCCTTGGCGGTCTCCTTGTGGGTGCGCAGGCCTTCGAGGGCCTGCATGGCGGCGCGGGCGTTGTTGAGCGGGGTCTTGGAGCCCAGCCGTTTCGCCAGCACGTTCTTGATGCCGGCCAGTTCGAGCACGGTGCGGATCGAACCGCCCGCGATCACCCCGGTACCGGGGGCGGCCGGCCGGATCAGCACGCTGGCGGCGCCGTCGCGGCCGTTGCTGAGGGTGGGGATCGAGCTGGTGCGGGTGAGGGGCACCTTGACCAGATGCTTCTTGCCGTCGGCCACGCCCTTGCGGACGGCGCCGATGACATCGCCGGCCTTGCCGACGCCCACGCCCACCTGGCCGCGTTCGTTGCCGACGACGACGATGGCCCGGAAGCTCATCTTCTTGCCGCCCTTGACGGTCTTGGAGACGCGGCGGATCTGAACCACCCGCTCCTGCCATTCGGAGTCGCGTTCCTGGCCGCGGCGGTTGTCGCGGCCACGGCCGCCGCCACCGCGTCGGTCACCCTTGGCATCGCCGCGGCCACCGCCGCCGCCGCCCCGGCGCTGCTCCTGCTGGCCTTCGGCAGCGGCGGGGACGTCGGAGGCCGCAGGCACGGCGCCGGTCTGGATCTGGTCGTTGGTTTCGGTCATGGTGAGAGCAGGGATCAGAACTGAAGGCCCGCTTCCCGGGCGGCGTCAGCAAGGGCCTTGACCCTGCCGTGGTACAGGTTGCCGCCGCGATCGAAGACCACCTGCTGGATGCCCTTGGCGAGGGCGCGCTGGGCGACGAGCTGGCCCACCGCGATGGAGGCCTCGCAGTTGGCGCCCGCCGTGACGCTGGTGCGCAGGTCCTTGTCGAGGGTGGACGCGGCACAGAGGGTGCTCTGGGCGTCGTCGTCGATGACCTGGGCGTAGATGTGATTGTTGGAGCGGAACACGGCCAGCCTGGGACGGTCGGCGGTGCCGGAGAGCAGACGACGCAGGCGGCGGTGACGCTTCTGGGTCTGCTGTTTGCGGGAGAGGGAAGACATGGGGGATCAGACGGATGACGCTCGAGCAGACCTCATTTCTTGCCGGTCTTGCCGGCCTTGCGCAGAATCCGCTCACCTTCGTACTTGATGCCCTTGCCCTTGTAGGGCTCGGGCGGACGGATGCCGCGGATCTTGGCCGCCTCGTTGCCCACCAGCTCCTTGTCGGGGCCGGAGACGAAGACCGAGGTGTTGTTCTCGACCGAGAAGGTGACCCCGTCGGGGGGGACCATCTCCACCGGGTGGCTGTAGCCGGCGCTGACCACGAGCTTGCGCCCCTGGACCTGGGCGCGGTAGCCCACACCGACGATCTCGAGCTTGCGGGTGAAGCCCTGGCTGACCCCTTCCACCATGTTGGCGACGAGGGTGCGGCTGAGGCCGTGGCGCTCCCGGGAGCGGCGGTGGCTGCTGGTGGGACTCACCACCACCGTGCCGCCTTCCTGGCTGACGCTGACGCCCTCCGGGAGAACGCGGCTGAGTTCCCCCTTGGGACCCTTCACGGTGACCGAAAGGCCGTCGAGGCTGACGGTGACCTTGTCGGGGATGGGGATCGGGGCTTTACCGATACGAGACATGGAACAACTCCTGGGATCAGTAGACGTAGCAGAGCACTTCGCCGCCGACGCCCTGCTTGCGGGCATCACGGTCGCTCATCACACCCCGGGAGGTGGAGATGATCGCCACGCCGAGGCCGCCCAGCACCTTGGGCAGCTGGCGGGTGTTCTTGTAGATGCGCAGGCCGGGCTTGCTCACCCGCTGCACGGAGCGGATGGTCGGCTGGCGGTGCTTGCCGCTGTACTTCAGCTCGAGCACCAGCTGGCGCTGCACACCTTCGCCTTCCTCGGCGATGGCGCCGATGAAGCCTTCCTGGTGCAGCACGTTGGCGATGCTGCGGGAGAGCCGGGAAGCGGGAATCCTGGTGCGCTCGTGGCGCTTCTCACTCGCATTGCGAAGGCGAGTGAGCATGTCTGAGATCGGGTCGTGGTTGGCCATGGTCGTGTCCGGGAGGGGGCTCAGGTATTGCGGAACGGCATTCCCATTTCGCGGAGGAGGGCCCGGCCCTCTTCGTCGTTACGGGCGTTGGTCACGATCGTGACGTCCATCCCCCGGATGGCATCGATCTTGTCGAAGGAGATCTCGGGGAAGATGATCTGCTCCCGGATCCCCAGGGTGTAGTTGCCCCGGCCGTCGAAGCTCTTCGGGCTCACGCCGCGGAAGTCGCGGATGCGCGGCAGCGCCAGGTGGATGAGACGCTCCAGGAAGGCATACATCCGCTCGCCCCGCAGGGTGACGGCCACGCCGATCGGCATGCCCTGGCGGATCTTGAAGCCGGCGATGGCCTTCTTGGCGCGGGTCACCACCACCTTCTGACCGGTGATGGTCGCCAGTTCGGTGATCGAGGCCTCGAGGGCCTTGGCGTTCTGGGCGGCTTCACCGAGGCCCCGGTTGACGGTGACCTTCACCACCTTGGGAACCTCGTGGACGTTGGAGAGGTTGAGATCCTTCAGCAGCTTGGGCTGGATCGTCTCCCGGTAGCGCTGTTTGAGTGACATGACGGGGGGATGGGGGGGCGCTTCTGGACGTGGTCAGAAGGCGGACGGGGGAGGGAGGCTGGGACGCGGAGCGTGGGGGGCGTCGCCGAGGGGTGCTTGGGGGGCGACGCAGCAGGGGGCGGTCAGTCGAGCACCTCCCCGGTCTTCTTGAGGCGGCGCTTCTTGCTGCCGTCCTCCTGCACGACGATCTCCATCCGGCTGGCCACCTTGTTGGCGGTGGAGTACAGCATCACGTTGGAGGCATGCAGGGACGCCTCTTCGGTGACGATGCGGCCGGTCTCGCCCTCCTGGGTGGGCTTGACATGGCGGGTGCGCAGGTTGACGCCCTGCACCACGACACGGTTCTCGTTAGGCAGGGTGCGCAGCACCTCGCCGGTCTTGCCCTTGTCCTTGCCGGCGATCACTTGGACGGTGTCACCTTTGCGGATGCGCATCTTGATGCGCTGGACGGGCCGGGCCTTGGGGGTTGCGGTGGCCATCTCAGATCACCTCCGGAGCGAGGGACACGATCTTGGTGAAGTTGCGCTCCCGCAGCTCCCGGGCGACCGGGCCGAAGACGCGGGTGCCCTTGGGGTTGTTGTCGGTCCCCAGGATCACCGCCGCGTTGTCGTCGAAGCGGATGGCGTTGCCGGTGTCGCGGCGCAGCGTGGCCCGGGTGCGCACCACCACGGCCTTGACCACATCCGACTTCTTGACGCCCATGTTGGGCATGGCGTCCTTGACGGCGGCCACGATCACATCGCCCACGTGGGCGTAGCGACGGTTGGTGCCGAGCACCCGGATGCACTGGATGCGCTTGGCGCCGCTGTTGTCAGCGACGTTGAGGAAGGTTTCCTGCTGAATCATGGGGAGTTCCTCAGCCGGCGCTGGTGGTGGAGAGAACCTCAGCGACGGCCCAACGTTTGGTGCGGCTGAGGGGGCGGGTCTCGGTGATCCGGACCCGGTCACCCACGCGGCAGCTGTTGGCTTCGTCGTGGGCTTTGTAGCGGGTGGTGCGGCGGACGGTCTTCTGATAGATGGGATGGGGGAAGCGGTTTTCCACCGCCACCACCACCGTTTTGTCCATCTTGTCGCTGACGACGGTGCCGACCCTTTCCTTGAGTGCCATGGGGATCGAGGGGGAATCAGGAGGCGACGGTGGAGCTCTGACGCTCCTGCTGCACCGTCAGCAGGTGGGCCAGCTTGATGCGGGCTTCCTTGAAGCGGTGCGGGTGCTCCAGACGGCGGGTGGCCTGCTGGAAGCGGAGGTCGAACAGTTCGCGACGGACGCCGTCGATCTGTTCGCCGATCTGGGCGTCGCTGAGCGAGCGCACATCGGTGATGGTGGGACGGGCCATGGTCAGGACTCGACGGCGAGGGCGGGTTCGGGGGCGGCAGCCTCCTGATCGGCCAGGGCGAGGAACTTCGTCTTGACCGGCAGTTTGTACTGGGCCAGACGCATGGCTTCCTTGGCGATCTGGGGGGTGATCTCTGGGCCGCCCATCTCGAAGAGAATGCGGCCCGGCTTGATCACGGCCACCCAGAATTCCGGGTTGCCTTTACCGGAACCCATGCGGGTTTCGGCCGGCCGCATGGTGACGGGCTTGTCGGGGAAGATCCGGATCCAGATCTTCCCGCCCCGCTTGACGTAGCGGGTCATGGCACGGCGGCTGGCCTCGATCTGGCGGGAGGTGATCCACCCGCACTCCTGGGCCTGCAGGGCGAAATCGCCGAAGGCGATGGTGTTGCCGCGCGTGGCGATGCCGCGCATGCGGCCTCGCTGCTGCTTTCGGAACTTGACGCGTTTTGGACTCAGCATGGTTCAGGCCTCCTGATCACTCCTCGTTGGAGCGGTCTTCGAACTGTTGCGGCCGGCGGTTGGCGCGGCGTTTCGGTGCTCCACCCACGGGCAGCTGGTCCTGCTGACCGGGAAGCACCTCCCCTTTGAACACCCAGACCTTGATGCCCAGCACCCCGTACGTGGTGGTGGCCACCTTGGTGGCGTAGTCGATGTCGGCGCGGAGCGTGTGCAGGGGCACGCGACCCTCGCGGGTCCACTCCGTCCGGGCGATCTCGGCGCCGTTGAGGCGCCCGCTCACCTGGAGCTTGAGACCCAGCACCCCGGCCCGCTGGGCGCGTTGCACCGCCATGCGCATGACGCGCCGGAAGGCCACCCGCTTCTCCAGCTGCTGGGCGATGTACTCGGCCAGCAGGAAGGCGTCGGCGTCGACCCGCTCCACCTCGACCACGTTGATGCGCACCTGACGGTGGGCGTCGCCGAGGGTCTTCTGGATGCCGGTGCGCAGCTCCTCGATGCCGCTGCCCTGGCGGCCCACGAGAACGCCCGGACGGGCGGTCTTGAGTTCCACTTCGAGCTGGTCGGCCTTACGGGCGATCAGCACGTCGCTGATGCCGGCGGCGGCGTACTTCTTGTTGATGAACGACCGGATCCGGTCATCCTCCTGAAGGAGGACGGGGTAGGTCTTGCTTGGGGCGTACCAGCGGGAGCGGTGGTCCTGGGTGATCCCCAGGCGCAGGCCGGTTGGATGGATCTTGTGTCCCATCGGGCGGTGTCCTCGGGGGTCAGGCGGTGGGCGCTGCCACAGCAATGCTGATGTGGCAGGTTTGCTTTTTGATGGCGTAGGCGCGGCCCTGGGCCCGGGGCCGGAACCGCTTCAGGGAGGGGCCCATGTCGGCGCTGGCCTGGCTGATGACCAGGGTGGCCGGATCGAGGCCGAGGTTGTGCTCGGCGTTGGCGACCGCGGAGCGGAGCACCTTGGTGATCGGGCCCGTGGAGCGGTAGGGCATGAACTCGAGCATGATCAGGGCGTCGCGGTAGGTGCGACCCCGGATCTGATCGAGAACCCGGCGCACCTTGGACACGGAACCGCGGATGAAGCGGCCGTGGGCCAGGGCCTGGGTGTCGGGTGTGGTGGTTGCCATCGGATCAGCGGCCTCCCTTCTTGTCTTTGATGTGACCGCGGAACGTGCGGGTGGGGGCGAATTCGCCCAGCTTGTGGCCCACCATCTGCTCCGTCACGTAGACGGGCACGTGGGCCTTGCCGTTGTGAACGGCAATGGTGTGGCCGATCATCATCGGCAGGATGGTGGAGGCCCGTGACCAGGTCTTGATCACGGTCTTGTCGTCGGCAGCGTTCTGCTTCTCCACCTTGCGAAGCAGGTGGTCGGCGACGAACGGGCCTTTCTTGAGTGAGCGTCCCATGGCGGATCAGGCGAACAGCAGAGCGGTGTGGGTCATCAGGAGTCGCGTCCGCCACGGCTCCGTTTGGAGGTGCGGCGTCGTTTCCGCAGCACGAACCGGTTGCTCGGCTTGTTGCGCTTGCGGGTCTTGAGGCCCAGGGCGGGTTTGCCCCAGGGCGTGACCGGACCGGAACGGCCGATCGGTGCCCGGCCCTCACCACCACCGTGGGGGTGGTCGCAGGGGTTCATGACGCTGCCGCGCACTTCCGGACGGCGGCCCAGCCAGCGCTTGCGGCCGGCCTTGCCCAGGCTGGTGTTGCGCTGCTCGGCGTTGCCCACCTCACCGAGGGTGGCGTAGCACTCCCGGCGCACCAGCCGCACCTCGGTGGAGGGCAGCTTGAGGGCGACGTAGTCCCCTTCCTTGGCCACCACCTGGGCACTGGCCCCGGCGGTGCGGACCATCTGACCGCCGCGACCGGCGTAGAGCTCCACGTTGTGGACGCTCGAGCCCAGGGGGATGGCCGAGAGGGGCAGGGCGTTGCCGTTCTCGATCGGGGCGTCGGGGCCGGAGATGACGCTCTGGCCCACCGCCACGTTGGCGGGAGCCAGGATGTAGCGCTTCTCGCCGTCGGTGTAATAGAGCAGCGCCAGGCGGGCGTTGCGGTGCGGGTCGTAGTGGATCGCGGCCACCTTGGCGCTCACCCCGTGCTTGTCGCGACGGAAGTCGACGATGCGGTAGAGGCGCTTGTGGCCACCGCCGCGGTGGCGGCAGGTGATCACGCCGCGGTTGTTGCGACCCTTGTGGCGGTGCTTGGACACCACCAGGCCCCGTTCCCGGTTCTTGCCCGTGATGTCACTGAAATCAGTGACGACCAGCGTGCGGGTGCCGGGGGTGTTGGGCCTGTAGTTGCGGATTGCCATGACGTTTAAGACCCCTCAGGACTCAGGGAACAACTGGATGGCGTTGCCTTCGGCAAGGCGCACCACCGCTTTCTTCACCTGGGCGCGTTTGCCGGCGAAGCGCCCCACCCGACGGGTGCGGCGGGGGGGATTCATGGTGCTGACGCCGACGACCTTGACATCGAACAGATGTTCGACGGCCGCCTTGATGTCGGGCTTGGCGGCCCGATGGTCCACCTCGAAGGTGTACTGGTTGATTTCGATGGCGCGGGTGGCCTTCTCGGTGATCAGCGGGCGACGGATCACGTCCGCCAGCCGGCCTGCAAAACGCTCAGACATCGCCGTAGACCTCCTGAATCTTCGCCAGTGCCTCTTCGCTGAGCACCAGCTTGTTGGCATGGAGCAGATCGAACACATTCAGCTGATCGGCGGCGATCAGCTTCACCTTCTCGAGGTTGCGCACCGAGCGGGAGACCGCCTCGGAAGCGCCGTCGAGGATCAGCAGCACCTTGGCGCCGGCGTCGATGCCGAAGCGGGCCAGGGCGGCGGTGATCTCCTTCGTCTTGGGGGTGTCGAGCCCTTCGGCGAAGCCCTTCACCACGGTGATGTCCGCGACGCGGCTCATCAGGGCGGTGCGCAGGGCCAGGCGGCGCTCCTTGCGGTTCATCGACACCGCATAGCTGCGGGGCTTGGGACCGAAGATGACGCCGCCACCGGGCCGCAGCGGGGTGCGGATGGAACCCTGGCGCGCCCGGCCGGTGCCCTTCTGCTTGTAGGGCTTGCGGCCGCCGCCGGCCACTTCGGCCCGGGTGAGGGTGCTGGCGGTGCCCTGACGGGCGTGGGCCAGCTGGCGGACCACGGCGCGGTGCAGCAGGCCGTTGGCGGATGTTTCCTTGGCGACCTTGAGGTCGAGGGGAGCCTTGCCGCTCTCCTTGCCTTGCCAGTCGCGGATCACACAGTCAGTCATGGGTGTTCTCCTCAGTTCGCTGCGGGGACGCCCACCCGCCGGGCCGGGCGGATGTCGAGCAGGGCGCCGGGCTTGCCGGGAACCGAGCCCTTGACGACGAGCAGATTGCGTTCCGCATCCACCTTGAGGATGGTGAGGCCGCGGGTGGTGATCTGCTTGCCGCCGTAGCGGCCGGCCATCCGCTTGCCGGGGTAGACCCGACCGGGGGTGGTGCCGGCGCCGGTGGAACCCGGTTCGCGGTGGTTCTTGGAGCCGTGGCTCATCGGACCGCGGCTGAAGCCGTGGCGCTTCTGGTAGCCGGAGAAGCCGCGGCCGATCGTGTCGCCGCTGACGTCGACCTTCTGGCCGGGGGCGAAGTCACCGACGGTGACGGCGGCCCCGAGCTCGAGGCCGTCGATGGCCTCCAGCCGGTACTCCTTGAGGTGCCGCAGGGGCGCCTCACCGGATTTGGCCAGGTGGCCCTTGGCGGGCTTGTTGACGAGCTTGTCGCGCGTCGCGCCGAAGCCGAGCTGCACCGCGGTGTAACCGTCGGTGGCTTCGCTCTTGAGTTGGGTGATGCGGCAGGGACCCGCTTCGATCAGGGTGACCGGAATGGATTTGCCTTCGTCGTCGAAGAACTGGGACATACCCAGCTTCTTCCCGAGAATGCCGATGGACATGGGAGGGAGAACAACACCAGCTGGACTGCCGCGGCGTGCCGCCAGGACGACGGGCCGAGACCCGACATCCATGGGGGACCCGCTGGGCGGCGGGGGGCTGAATTCGTGGAATCGCAGATCGACCCGAGGGTCAGGTGCTAGCGAGGCGAATCAGCGGGGCTGGGACTTGCCGGAAGCGGTGAGGCCTCGGGCAGTATCCCGACGGTCCGGACAGCGACGAGCGCTGCGGGAGTCGTACGGGCCGGGAAGGGTTCGTCACCACTGACGGACCCCGTACCGTTCTCTGGAGGCCCGGCTAGCGGACGGGCACAGATCATCGGCACAAGAGACAACAGTACCCCATGGTGTGCACCACCACCCCTGGGACCTTCATCGGCTGCCAGACTCAGCCCCGATTCGCCTGCCGCTCCCGATGCCCCTGCTGATGACCGGCCGTGGTTTCCGCACCGAGCTGGAGCGCTGCGGTGCGCTTGCCCTGTTCGTTCCCCTGGAGGGCGGCGCCGAGACGCGGCTGTTGCGGCGGCTGCGGGCGGCCGGGTACCGGGCCCATCTCACCTCCGCCCGCGGGCTCGGGGATCCGGAGGCCTACCTGCTGCAGCTGCACGGCATCCGGCCGCCCCACCTGGGCCACCACAGTGTCGGCCGGGCGGCCGCCGTGGGCGAGGTGCAGCGGGTGATGCCCCAGCTGGGCCCTGCGCTGGCCGGCGAGGGCCCGGTGCTCCTGTGGTTGCTGGAGGGCCAGGTGCTGAGCAGCTCCGAGCTGGCCGCCCTCTGCGAGCTCTGCCGCCGCGAACCGCGCCTGAAGCTGGTGGTGGAGATGGGCGGCGCCCGGGCTCTGCGCTGGCAGCCCCTTGAGCAGCTCGTGGCCGCCTGAGCTGAGTTCACCCCATAGCCTGGGCCCGTTCCGCGGACTCCAGGGCCTTGAGTGAGCGGCTCGGATTGATCTGGGGTTCGGCCTTCTTCGCCGGCTCCCTGGCCCAGGCCACCGCCTGGCTCACCGGCCAGCCGGCGGTGGTGCTGCTGCTGGCGATCGGCCTGCTCACGGGCCATGCCGGTTTCGACCTGGTCCATCCCGAGAACCTGGGCGCCGGCCTGGAACCCCTGGTCGGTCTGCTGGTGAGCCTGGTGCTCTTCGACGGGGGGCTCAACCTGCGCCTGGCCGGCCGCGACCTGCAGCGGTCGGTGCTGCAGCTGGTGCTGGTGCGGCTGGTGCTGGGCCTGCCACTGGCGGCCCTGCTGGCCCACGTGCTGGCGGGCCTGCCCTGGTCCCTGGCGCTGGTGTACGGCGCCATCGCCCTGGCCACCGGCCCCACGGTGGTCACCCCGATGGTGCGCCAGCTGCGCCTGGCACCGAAGCTGGGCCAGCTGCTGGAGGCCGAAGGGCTGATTCTCGAACCGGTCAGTGCCGTGCTGGGTCTGGTGCTGCTCCAGGTGACCCTGGGGGACCTGGGCAGCTGGCAGGAGGTGGCCTCCCGGCTGCTGCTGCGCCTGGGGGGCGGGGTGGTTCTCGGCGGCCTGGCCGGGCTGCTGCTCTCGGAGGCCCTGCGGCGCCTGGGGGGCGTGGCGGCGTCCCGCGGCTCGGAGGGGGCGCCCGCCGCCGCTGGCAACGGCCTGGAGCTCCAGCTCACCCTCGGCGTGCTGTTCCTGATGTTCAGCGGCTGTGAGGCGCTGCTGCCGGAGTCGGGCCTGCCGGCGGCGGTGGGCGCCGGGGTGGTGGTGGGGCTGCGCCTCGACGCCGCCGCCACCCAGCTCGACGAGCTGATCCGCCAGCTGGCCATGCTGGCCATCACGGTGCTGTTTCCCCTGCTGGCGGCCGATGTCTCCTGGGCCGAGCTGAGTCCCCTCGGCCTGGGCGGCCTGGGCTGTGTGCTGGCCCTGATGCTGGTGCGCTGGCCCCTGATCCAGCTGACGGGCCTCGGCCTGCCCAGCCTCGACTGGAAGGAGAAGGCCCTGCTGAGCTGGATCGCCCCGCGGGGCATCGTCACCGCGGCGGTGGTGAGCCTGTTCGCCCTCGAACTCGACCGGGCCGAGGTTCCCGGCGGCGCCACCCTCAAGGGGCTGGTGTTCCTGACCATCCTGATGACCGTGGGCCTGCAGGGGTTCACCGCCCCCTGGCTGGTGCAGCGCCTCGGGCTCGCCCAGCCCGAGGTCGTTCCGGAGCCGTCCGGGACCGGCTGAGGGCCCAGCCGCTGGCAGGATCGCTTCTCCCCCGCGCGCCATCCATGGGTGCCTTGCCCAGGGACCCCGCGCCGCTGCTCCGACAGGACCCCGAGCAGGCCCTGGCCGCCGGCGGCTGGGTGAAGCTGATCGGCGGGGCCAGCAACCAGGATCTGGCCGCCATCGAGGACCTGGCCGGGATCCACGCCCTGGCCGGGGTCCACTGCATCGATGTGGCCGCTGATCCGGCGGTGGTGGCCGCCGCCCGGCGTGGCATCGCCTGGGCCGAGGACCGGGGCGCGGCCCGCCCATGGCTGATGGTCAGCCTCAGTGACGGCCTCGACCCCCACTTCCGCAAGGCCTGGTTCGATCCGGTCCGCTGTCCGCCCGCCTGCCCCCGGCCCTGCGAGCGGGTCTGCCCCGCCCTGGCGATCGCCGGCACGGGGGTGGTGGAGGAGCGCTGCTACGGCTGTGGCCGCTGCCTGCCGGCCTGTCCCCTGGGGCTGATCGAGGAGCGCAGCCAGGTGCTGGAGGCGGCCGGCGTGGGGGCCCTGCTGGCGCAGTTGGCCCCCGACGCTGTGGAGCTGCAC
>NZ_JAYGHZ010000003.1:9973-25285 GCF_034931285.1 Synechococcus sp. BA-120 BA3 | reverse complement strand
CGCATCCCGGGAGCTCTGCTCCAGAGGTGACAGCACCGCGGTCATGGCGCTGGGCCTGGTCAGTGGCTCGCAGAGGGGGGCCAGATTTCGTGTCGCATCTGGACCAGTTTTCGCTGTCGCCTGACACGCCCATCTCCACCTCAAGCGACTGGACCGTACGGCCTCCGAACTGATCTGCTCCTGCCTGAACCCCGATGAAGCCCTTTCTCCCCAACTGACCCGGCGCATCGTCGAACGCTGCGATGGGATTCCCCTGTTCGTGGAAGAAACGACGAAATCGATGCTGGAGCAGCTGCGGGCGAACGGCCCCAGCGGCGGTGATGGCGGTGATGGCGGTGATGGCAGCGACCTCATCCCGGAAACGCTGCACGACTCCCTGGCCGCCCGCCTCGATCGACTCGGGCCGGCCCGCAGCCTGGCCAGCATCGCGGCGGTCATCGGCAGAAGCTTCACCTACGAACTGCTGGAGGCCGTCTCCAGCCAACCGGAGGCATGGCTGCGCGAACAGATGGATGCACTGCTGGTTTCCGGGCTGCTGCAGTTCTCAGAACAGACCGCCGGTGAGGCCTACGAGTTCAAGCATGCACTGATTCGGGATACGGCCTACGAAACGATGCTGAAGCGGGATCGGCAGACCCTTCACGAACAGATCGCCAGGACACTCTCGGGTCAGTTTCATGAGCTCGTGGATGCGGAACCCCAGCTGCTGGCCCATCACTACACGCGCGCCGGTTCCTTCGAGCAGGCGATCCCCCACTGGATCAGTGCGGGGCGGAAATCCTCCGACATGGCCTCCCATGAAGAAGCTGTGCAGCATTTCCAGACAGCCCTGGATCTGCTGCGCCACGAAGCCTGTCGTCGGGAGGGGCTGCCCGCCTCCCTGGAGCTGAACCTGCTGCTGGGCCTGGCCATGAGCCTGGCCGGATCCCGCAGCTACTCGGCGCCCGAAGTGGGCCAGATCCTGGAGGAGTCCCGGACACTGGCAGAGCGCCTGGAGGACAGCCAGTCGTCCTTTGCGATCCTGCGCGGCATCTGCAACTTCTGCATCGTCTCCTGCGATCTGGACAATGCCGAGCGCTCGGCAGGTGAATGCCTGCAGCGATGGGATCAGGGCCGGGATCCCATCCATGGCATCGAAGCCCATTTCTCCATCGGTTACGTCCATTACGTCAAGGGATCCATGGCCCTGGCGCGCCAGCATCTGACCCAAAGCATTGATCTTTACCGTCTCCATGAAGGCTGGGATCTGGGTTTTCCCTCCACCCACGATCCGATGACCGGTTCCCTCACGGCCCTCGCCATGGTGGAGCAGGCGTGCGGACCTCCCGATCAGGTGGCCGCCACCCTGGAACAGGCGCGGCAGCATGCGGAACGCCTGGGCAGGAACTACGAAACGGTCTACACGCTGAGCCATGAACTGCTGATTCATGTGCTGCAGGGCCGCTACCTCGAGGCCATCGCCCTCAGCGATACCATCCTGGGAATCTCCGATGCCTATGGCTACCTGACCTGGCGCGCCATTGCCAAGGTCTACAAAGGGGTCGCCTTGGCCCACGCCGGCCAGGCGGAGCCGGGGGGCGAGGCGCTGTCGATCGCACTGGAAGGCATGCGCGAACAGCAGCGCCTGGGCGTGATGACCCTGGAGGGCTTTCGGCTGGCGGAAATTGCCACGCTCCACTCCCTGGCTGGCTCGGTGTCCGAGGCCTTCGCCACCATTCAGGCGGCGGCGGAGGCGGTCAGACGCTCGGGTGAGGCCTACTTCATGCCCCTGGTCCATGTGCGCCAAGCGGATGTGATCGCCAGAGCCCAGGGCCATGACGAGCCAGCGGTGATGGAGGCCCTGGATCAGGCCCTGGCCATCGCCAGGGCCCTGGGAGCCGCCAGTTTCGAGACGATGATCAACGCGAAGAAACAGCTCTACGCCCGGGAACGGATCGGCGGGTCCGCGCTGTAACGCGCGTCATCCACCCCTCAGCGCTTCAGGCCAAGGGCCTGGCGCGCCAGAGAAACGGACAGGCCGGCCCACTGGATCGAGGCATCCGCCATGTCGGCGGTCAGGGACAGGCAGGCCATGGGAATGGTGGTGAGTTCACGGAGCAGGGTGCTGCCGGCCGTTGGCGCCACACCATCGGCTTCCGCCAGCACGGTGGAGCTCACCATACGCAGATCGGAACGGAGGGAATAACTGGAGCCCAATCCCGCCAGCTCGATGAAATCACCATCGCGCTTGTGCTCCCCAAGGCCGAGCTGGTTGACCAGCGGCAAGCCAGCGTGGTTGAAGATCTGGATGCGGAAGTGGCCGAGACCCCAGAATCGGAGTTGGCGCACGTTCTCCGACTGCCAGACCGTCTCCAGCAGGGCCTGATGGTCGGAACAGGCGGGATCCACACTGCTCCTTGTCTGCTTGAGGCTGTTGATGGCCAGCTTCGGAGACAGGAAAGTGAAGCCATGGACCAGCTCCGCGATACGGTTCAGGACACCCCCCGAGCTGGCCGCGTCAGGATGGGGCCACGGCAGCCCGAACCCGTCCCCTGCCTCGGCTGCAGCGCGATCCAGAACCGGAGCGTCCTGAAGGTCGGACACCTCCCCCTCGCGCAGGGCATCCGCCTGGAACTTGGGGTCCGCCTGGATGCGAATGATGGGCAGCATCTGCTCATGGCTGTCATGGCCATAGCGCATGTAGGTGGGCACACTGATCCCCATCGAGTCCGTATCCTCACCGAACAGCTCTCCGGAGAGGGAATCGCGGGACGGGGGGTGAGGTGAGCCCGACGGGCGGGAGTCCAGGCAATCGAATCGCCCCACAAGCTTGGAAAGCCCGATCACTTCTCGTCCCGTGATCGCCGAACGGATGTTGTCAACGCAGATGAAGGGGTAGACCCAGCAGATCTTGTCCGGGAATCCGTTGTTGAAGCGAAGAACGGGGAACGAGAAAAAGACTTCGTGCTGGCGGGTGGTGCGCTCGGGATGGAAGCTGCCAGACCGCATGTCCGGATAGAAGAGGACCCCAAGGACAACGAACGGCCCTCCCAAACCGGCACCCACCAGCGGCAGGGAGGACAGCGGCCAGTAGGTGAAGGAATTGGATGCTGGGTTGAGATAGTTCGAGCAGAAGCTCTCGAGGGCGCGGGCCTCGGCCTTGAGCTTGAAGTAGTGCGACTGGATCCCCGTGAAGAGGTAGGGGGGGGCCTCCTGCTGGCCATCCAGTGGATTGTCGAGATAGGGAAGATCGTTCACCGATGCAGGCGCGACTGGTCCCGATAGGCGTGGGCTTACCCTACTCGCAGAACACAACCGCATTCCTCGAGCAAAGCACCGCCGTAGAGGTGGGCGGGCGACTGAAACCCCGGGGCGAGCTGGCCCTGGAGGACACGCCCGACGATCGCCGTTGCCGTCGCACCGGTGACGGTATAGCCGTCCGATGTCCGGATGCGGAGGAAGCGGCAGCGTCGCCAGCGATCCTCCGCTTCCACCACCAGGGTGAAGCCGGAACGCTGCCGTTGTGCCGCCGAGGGGGCCTGGGGCCAGCCGTGGCTGACAAGATCCAGCAGCCGCTGGCCGAGGACCGACTGGTGGAGAGGGGCCACGCTGGAGCCGGCCCGGTAGGCGAATTGAACGGGCCAATCCGCCTCGGCATACACCTCCAGGGTGGCGATGCCGTCGGTGACCTGGCTGATCACGACATCCGGCCAGGTGACGGCCAACGCCTCGCGCAGGCCGGCGCCGAAGTCGAAGCAGCGTGACACTGACCCCGCAGGCAAGGTGGTGGGCGTCCCGTTCCTGCGCACCGTCACGGTGGAGCTGGTGAGTCCCATCAGGCTGCGGAACGTGCCCCGTGACATCACATCCGGGCTGGAGAGGGCCAGCCGCAGAGCCACCGCTTCGGGGAACCGGGCCCGGGCCATCGCCAGGAGGCAATCCGAGGCCACGATCGAGAAGCCGATCCCCGGCATCAGCATCACGCCGTTGTCGGCGGCACGATCACCCAGATCCATCGCCTGCTGAAACACGGGCCATTCCCCGGCCAGATCGAGATAGTGGGTACCGGTGCGAATACAGGCGGCCATCATCGGCAACGCCGTGCGCTGGAAGGGGCCCGCCGCATGCAGCACCACGTGAATCGCGTCGAGAGCAGCCTCGATCTGGGCAGGATCATCAAGCGAGAACACACGCCAATCCAGGTTCCAGCGGCGCGCCATCTCCACCAGCCGGGCTTCATTCCGGCCCGCGAGCACCACATCGATGCCCTGCTCCAGAAGGCAACGGGTCAGCAGGCGACCGCTGAAGCCGGTGGCGCCGTAGAGCAGGACGCGACCGGGAGGATAGGCGACACCGTTACCAGGAGATTCAGGCATCAGGTCGCCCGGTTGAACACCCAGGGAACCAGATCCTCAATGAAGTCCTTGTCCTCCGACTCCGGCAGGTGCCCATAGGCCCTGGTGAATTCATGGCGTGCGGCTCCCGCCAGGGACTCCGCCACCATGCGCGCATAGTCAAGGGACCCCTTGCGAACCATGAGATCCGCCAGCCAGGCCACGGACTCTGCGGTGCGCTCCTCCCGGCGCAGGTTCATGAAGTGGTCGAGCTGTTGGCGTTCGCTCGGATCGCATTGGTCACGGACATGAATCAACAGCAGGGTGTGTTTGGCTTCGAACAGATCCCCCCGAGGCTCTTTTCCATAGGATGGTTCAGAGGAGAAGTTCAACAGATCATCCTGGATCTGGAAGGTGGCCCCGAGAAAGAAACCGAAGCGAACCACGGCATCAGGATCCACAAGGCCATGGGTACCGAGCAGCATCCCCACCTGGGCCGGCCAGATGGTGGCCATCCACGCCGTCTTCTTCAGCACCATGGTGAGATAGTCAGCCGTGGTGATGTCATGGCGATGGTTCTGTCTCCAGCCGATATCGAGCGCCTGCCCTTCCGCCGTTTCCCGGGCCATCCGTCGCGTCACGTCAAGAAATCTTCGGGCAAACAATCCTCCCCGGCTGCCGACATGGTCGAGCAGGGGGCCGAAGGCCATCAGCAGCATGGCATCGCCGGCGTTGATCGCCAGCGGCACACCATGCAGGGCATGCAAGGTGGGGAGGCCGCGACGCTCCAAACTTTCGTCCTGGATGTCGTCATGAATGAGCAGGGCATTGTGGAGAATCTCCACGGCGCCAGCGAAGGGGATGGCGTCCTCCAGCCGTCCCCCGAAGGCACGCGCATTGGCCATGCAGATGCACGGCCGCATCATCTTGCCGCCCCGGCTCGGATAATCGGCCAGGAGGTCATGGAGATAGGGAGCCCGCGGCTGGCTCGTGAGATAGCGATCCACGTACTCCCGGATCAGCGTTCCATAGGCCTCAAGTAGTGGCTGGATCGTTCTGGTCATGGCTCCCATGCACCACAAGGACCATGGCCTGCCCTAAAGCGGCTCGCCGCCATCGTCGACTCCAGAGCCTGCAGGGGCATCCCGCCGCTCCTGGGAGCGTTCACGATCCCCGCGGCGCTGATCAACTTCCTGCAGCAGAAGATCCATGGCATCAAAGTAGGTGTTGGCCATGTCCCGTCCCAGCTGGATCATCCGACTGGTCAAGGTGCCGAGGTCGCGGGAGGTATCGGCCGCGCCGTGGGGTGCCTGCTGGCTGTAGCGCTCGGCGGCGTCGTGACCCTGACGGAAGTTCTCGCCAATGACCTGATAAGCGGTGCGGATGGTGTCTTCCACGCTGTCGGTGATGCGCCGCCCCCCCACCTGCGGACCGCCCTCTGACCAGCCGCTCCGCAAGGGCGTCTCACGCTCGATCGGGGGACGCTGCCAACGGCCATCCGGGGACTGGGAATCTGACATTGATAGGCACGTACGTTAACGGGGATTGTATACCGAAATGTTCAAGGATGATCGTATCCGTGAATCTCAGCCAGAGGCGGTGAAGCAGACAGGGCATGGGCCGCCAGCCGCCCCGAGATCACGGCGGCTTCGGTGCATCCCTCGTTGAACCCACAGTCGGTCCAGTCTCCGGCGATGGTCAGGTTGTCGTAGGTGGAATCCAGTGGAGAAATCCGATGCTTCAGGCTGCCTGGCAGCGCCAGCACGTAGCGGTCGCTAGGGTTGACGTTCGCCCGCCAGTACTGACTCAGGAATCGCTGCTCGCCCTGCGGCTGTTCGGCACCCTCCGCCGGAGCGGGATCGGCCAGCAGCTCCCAGCGGAAGGCACCGGCGGCGTCATAGGCCCGGGGCCACAGAACCGAGCCGGCGTTGCACAGAAAGGCCATGGCATTCTCCCGGACCTCCTCCGTCCGACGGAGCGGATAGGGGCTGTCGGAATCCGCGGGAGATTCAGGCGGATCCCTGAGCACCCCGCAGAAGTAGAGGGCGGTGGCGGGAGGCCGCGCCCACGCCTCCTCAGGAATGACATGGGCCATGTCACACCAGGTGTCAAAGGGCTTATCGAACGCCGAGACGATGTAGGGAGGACCCTGCCATCCCAGCTGGGACAGATCCTCCTGCAGCCAGATCTGGAAGGCCTGCGTCGCCGTGGTCTTCACCTTCTCCACCATGGTGGCCCAGCGCTGATCCCTGGCCAGGATCTGGGGGCAGACATGGGGGATCGCGCCGACGCTCACACCCAGGACCACGGCATCGAAGTCACGCGTCACCTCGAGGCGGCGCCTGGAGGTGAAGGAGCGATCCCAGTGCGATTCGAAATCCCGCTGTTCGAGGCGGAGGCGCTCACCGTCGACCAGCTGCTCGAAATCGGGCTGGGACGGCCAGCAGGGGCGATGGCCGACGTTGATCAGGGGGTCATAGTCGCGATTGCCATGGATCTCTGCCTGGACGTCAAAGTCGAGGGCTGCCACATGGCTGCGGTCGCCGGGCTGGATGGGTGGCCCGGCCGGGATCTGAACATTGGTGAGCTTGTGGAAGAACTGGAAGCGCACCCCCCGGCGACGCAGCAATGCATAGAGCGGGGCGAACACCACATCGCCCATGCCCGCCCGCAGGCGCCAGAACAGGGAGCCGCGATAGCCGAAGAACATGCGCAGGGAGCCCCGGATCGCCTGTCCGGCCGCGAGGGCCGGCTTGCTGGAATCACCGTCCTCGTAGGCCAGGGCAAGGTCATAGAGACCGACCACGAAAGGAGAGCGCACGGCCCGCTCCGAAGCTCCATTGAGGCGCAGCCACTCCCTGCATTCGTAGTGGTCGATCGCGTCCAGTCCCCGGGGGTCCCGGAGCAGGTTGAAGCGAACACTGCCGACGATGATCGCCAGCACGAGATCGACGATCTCCCAGATGTAGCGCTTGGGGTGATCCGAGAGCCAGCGCTCTTCCAGCCAGGATCGGATGGTTGCGTTCAGCTCCTCAACGAAGCGCATCAGGGGGGCTTCCGTGGGCAGCGGCAGGGTCCGCAGGGCACTGCCCAGGAGTCCGAGGCCTTCCGCCATCACGGCCGCTCCTGTGAAGGTGCCTCCCGCCAGCCAGCCGGCCATCGCTTCGAGCAGGTCTCCGGGCCGGCCCTCACCCGGCGACTCCGTGGAGGTGCTCACCTCCACGTCCAGGATCAGGGTGCGCAGCATGGCAATGGCCTGCTGCAGATACCCCGCCATGGAATAGACGGCGCCGGGTTCCAGGGGATCCCCCGGGAGGCCCGGCCTGGGGGGGAACGGCGCCGTCCACTTCTGCCAGTCAGCCGATCCTGAACGGGAGAACAGGCCCACATCCATTTCCGGCAGAAAGGCCTCCTGCCAGGGGCCGAACGGTGAACCTTCCGGCGACGCCTCCAGCGCGGCGTAGCACTCCCGCATCATGCGGAAGGAATTCTCATAGAAGCCCAGCCACACATGCAGTCCGTGCTCCTCCACCCGACCGGAGGGACCACGGCCTGAGGCCCCCTTGCCCCCCAGCCTCCACCCCTGCTGGTACACGGTGATGGCGTAGCGGCCGTTGTGCTCAGGTCTGGAGAGTTCGTAGGCCGCGGTCATGGCGCCACAGCCACCGCCGATGATCACGACTCTGACCGGCTCCCCCACGACCATCCGGATCCATCAGCCGCCGTGTCGGCAAACGCTACCGGACCTTTCCGCTGGCCTCACATCCGCTCCAGGGTGGGAATGCCCAGCAGGCCCAGGCCCTGCTTGAGGGTCTCGGCGCTGAGGCGACACAGGGCCAGCCGTGAGCCCCGGGCCGGCTCCTCGGCCCGGAGCACCGGCACCTGGTCGTAGAAGCGGTTGAACAGCTGGCAGAGCTCGAACAGGTAGCTGCACAGGCGGTTGGGCAGCAGCTCCTCCTCCACCTCCTGGACCACGGCATCGAACTGCAGCAGCTGGCGGACCAGCGCCCACTCCTGGGGTTCACTGAACGCCAGCGACGCCAGAGCCTCCGGGCCCGCGGCCCCAGCCCCGTCCTCGTGGCCGCCCCTGCGGGCGATCCCGGCGATCCGCACCACCGCGTAGAGCAGATAGGGGGCGGTGTTGCCGCTGAGGGCCAGCATGCGATCGAAGCTGAACTGGTAGTTGGTGATCCGGTTGGTGGACAGATCGGCGTACTTCACCGCCGCCAGGCCCACGGTGGTGGCCACCTCGCTGATGAAGGCCTCCTCCTCCTGGCGTCCCTCCTCCTCCAGGCGGCGGCGCAGGTCGGCGTCGCAGCGCTCCACCGCCTCATCCAGCAGCTCCTTCAGCCGCACGGTGTCGCCGGCGCGGGTCTTGAGCTTCTTGCCGTCCTCCCCCTGCACCAGCCCGAAGGGCACGTGCTCCAGCCGCCCGCCCTCGGGGATCCAGCCGGCGCGGCGGGCCACCTGGAAGACCCCGGCGAAATGGCTGGCCTGGCCGGCGTCGGTGACGTAGATCACCCGACGGGCACCGTCGCCGTCGGGGGGGGTGGCGAAGCGGTAACGGATGGCCGCCAGGTCGGTGGTGGCGTAGTTGAAGCCGCCGTCGCTCTTGCGCACGATCACGGGCGGCGCCTGGCTGGCCGTGCCGTCGTCGGCCTCGAGGAACACGCACTGGGCGCCGCCGTCGCTCACCAGCAGGCCGGCGGCGGCCAGATCGGCCACCACCGCTTCCAGGTAGGGGTTGTAGAAGGATTCGCCACGCTCGTCGAGGCGGATGTCGAGGCGGTCGTAGAGGCGCTGGAACTCCCGGCGCGACTGGTCGCAAAGCAGTTGCCAGCAGCGGCGGCTGGTCGGATCGCCGCTCTGCAGCTTCACCACCTCCTCGCGTGAGGTGGTCTGGAAGGTCTCGTCGCTGTCGAAGCGGGCCTTAGCCTGGCGGTAGAAGGCCACCAGATCGCCCAGGTCGACGGCATCGGCGGTGTCGAGGGCCTCGGGCGCCACCTGCTTGAGGTGGGTGATGAGCATGCCGAACTGCGTGCCCCAGTCACCGACATGGTTGAGGCGCAGCACCGGATGGCCGCGGAACTCCAGCACCCGTGCCAGGGCGTCGCCGATGATCGTGGAGCGCAGATGCCCCACGTGCATCTCCTTGGCGATGTTGGGGCTGGAGAAATCCACCACCACCGGGGCGCCCCCGGGGGCCACGAGCTCCACTCCCAGGCGGGGATCGGCCAAGCGGCGGGCCACCTCGGCGGCCAGCACCTCGGGCCGCAGGGTGAGGTTGATGAAGCCCGGGCCGGCGATCTGCGGCGGCAGGCAGAGAGCGGCGAAGCCGGGATCCGCCTCCAGCCGGGACACGATCGCCGTGGCGATCGCCCGGGGCGCCTGGCGCAGGGGCTTGGCCAGGGCGAGGGCGCCGTTGGCCTGGAAGTCACCGAACTCCGGCTTGCTGGCGGGCCCTAGCTGGGGATCCAGCGCCGTGCCGGCCTCCCGGGCGGTGGCGGCCGCCTCGGGGAACGCGCTCTCCAGGGCCCCCAGCAGCTGGCTGTTCAGGGCGTGGGCGATGCGCAGCATGGAGCGGAACCGGTCGAACGGCAGGCGTGGACCCGATCATCCTCCCCGGCGGGTCGACGGGTCAGGGACCACGTGGAGCCTGAGCGGGCGCCGCGTCGTGCTCGCTCCCTCATCACCAGAGGGAAGCGCCAGGAGGCGCTGAGCGTTCACTGCAGCGCCCAAGACCCGGGCCACTGACCCGATTGCGGCGGCAGCGACCGCCCTCGATCGGCCTCCCAGGGCGGCGCGACGCCCGAGACTTAAGGATTGACTAAGGCACCTTTGTGCTTGGTGACAAACCCTGTGCTATGGTGAGAAGACTTTCAGGTGTTCGCGGTGTTGGGTCGGTCTCGGCAGAACCAGCTCCTTCTGGCCAGCTGCGTTGCAGGGTTGATGGGCGCAGCTGCACCAGCCATGGCCAAAACCGGGTTCGATGTTTATTTCGACGCTGCCCCTGGCAATAAAACGAGCCTTTACAGCACCGGCGTCACCGCCAAACTATCCTTTGACTTCAAAGTAAACCCCAACGATTCCAGTACCTATCTTCTAGATCTTGGGATTTCCAATACATCCCCGGCCAGCGGCAAATCTTCGAGCACCCTTGTAGGGCTTGCTTTCAACGAGCCCCTCAAGAGCGACAACAAAAGCGAAGCCATTTCGCTACTTGGCTATAATCCACTGGTTTCTGGATACGAGCGGGTCTTTGGCGGCATCAGCAATCCCAACCGAGAGCAGAGAAACCAAGGTGCTCTGTTTATCAAGGATAATAACAAGACGCTCACGGGTAACAGCACGGCACCCTATAAGCCCTTCGCCCCCTTTGATTTCTGCGCCCGCGTGAGCAGTTCAAGCGGTTGTCATGGTGGCTCCGGCGATAAAGGCATTGTTGGCGGGAAAACCGTCAATGTCCAATTCACCTTGAAATCCAACGATCCAAACATTGCCACGGCGGATCAAGTCGCCGAAAGATTCTTCAATCTGTTTAACCAATACACGCCAACAGGCAACAATTGGAAAGACGCGCAGATCGCTCTTCGCTTCCAGGATGTCATCACTGGTTTCAAAAAGAGTGGCAAGCCTGAAGTATCTAAAAACGGCGAAAAAGTTACCGGATTCGCCAAATGGCGCGTGATTGACTAAGGGCCCGTGGACGAGGTTCCTGGCCCCTTGCCTGTCGCGGGTGGCATCGTCGCCTTCGGATGGAGCCGCAGACTGCGCCGTCGGATCAAGACCATTGCAGCAGAGAGGGCCAGCGCTCTTTGATCTCCATTGCAAGCTTGCCTTTCTGACACCACCCCCCTGTCGATCAAGGGGGATTTTTTGTGCGAGCCGTGCGGAAGCTGGTGTGCTTTGGCAGGAGCCCAGGCTTTTGATTGTGACAGTGTTTTTAGCCTCTTTGCTTCTCAGGAGTGGGCAGAATCTGCAAGCTTGGTCATACCCAGTCACACATTCACGGCCCGGTCGGTTGAAAGAGTGGCAACTTCCATGGCCTGGCAATGATGTTGCTGGGGGAAAGTTCTAGCGCCTGAATGCTTACGATCCCGTGGCGCTCGCCGTTCATCCCATCGACATCCACGCCGATTTCCCCACAGGCAACCCAACGGGCAACAGGGGAACACAGGTTCAAGCCTGGATGTCCTGATGACCGACACCAAGGGAATCAGCCCATTCGATTCGGAGATCCTGGCTGATCGGCTGGCCTTGATGGCCATAGCGCTGTTTGTGATCTATCTCATCAGCCTGCTGGCCAATATTGTGCCGGTGAGCCCGCTGGACACGGCCTGGCAGCTGCGCTTCATTTCGGCCTGCCTTGACTCCGGCACCATCCCCCTGGTGGCCCTCGGGCTGCTGCATCTGGCCGCCTACCTCAATCCCGGAAATCCCGCCCTGCAGAAGCGCAGAGACGCCATGGCCCGCTGGGCGGTCCTGGCTGTCATCGGCTTTCTGCTGATCATCCCGCTGCAGGCCTTTGCCGGCTGGAACAGCGTGGCGACGGCCAGGGCCAACGTCGCCCGCCAGCTCTCCGTCGCCAACGGCACCTTCGACCTGCTCCAGGAGACCATCACCACGGCCACCAGCCTCGACAACCTCCAGGCCCGGCTGCAGGCGATCCAGACGCCGAGCCTGGGGATCCGCTTTGAAGATCTGGGGCTGCCGCTGCCGGAAACCAAGCGCGCCATGCTCGCCCGCCTCAAGGAGGTGCGGGAGCAGGTGGAGGCCAGGATCCAGGCCCCCGCGCCCCAGGCCGTTGAGGCCGTCGCAAAGGACAGTGTGCGCGTCATGCTCTCCTCCCTCGCCCTGGCCGTCGCCTTCGCCATGGGCGCCCAGCGCAAGGGAAGTGATGTGCCGTTGCTGGTGGAGTGGCACACGGCGATCAGCCTGCGGGGACCGCGGGCGCAGCAACCCGAGGCGGGGGGCCTGCTGGGCCTGCCCCTTCCGGGCCGCTCCACCGCCGCCAGCGAGGAGGAGTACTTCTCCCGCCTGGTCCCCGAGGACGACGACAGCTCGGAAACCGGGGTACCCCCACCCCTCTGAGGCTTGCGGACCGGTGCTCCGGATGGCACCATCCCGGAAGGTACAGGCCCGCATCGGAGAGCAGCGTCGTGGCTGCAGATCCGCTACAAATCTGCAGGTCATGCTTAAAGGCACTTAGGGCGATAGAGCTCTGACCCTCAGGCTTCCATGAGGGCTCCTCCAAGGTGCTGGCAGCCGTGATGCCGTCGGCGGGAACCCTTGCCACCACTGGGATTCTGCCGTCCTCAACCCCGCCTGAGAGCCCCCATCCCCCCTGGCGACATCGTCCTGGCGGCCATTGGCCGACCTCCCGGGCGAGGCCGCAGCTGGCGGCCTGCAGCGATTTTTGCATCCGAAACCACCGGACTGGTGGTGCAATTCCAAGGAAATGCTCAGCGTCGGTCACGCAACTCTCCCCGTGAATTGGCCTGTGCATAAAGACAGCAAAGCTGCTGCAGAACGATGATGAGTGCGGGGGAAAAGGGTTCCTTCCATCAGCCCCCCCCGGCAACAAAGTCGATCCCCCCAGTGCTCTGGGCGCAACGACTTTGAAGATCTCCTGAAGCATCCGCCTGTCAATGGTTGGAAGCTTCGGGTGGTGATGGATGTCGCTTGCTGTTTACCCCTCTCTTCGCCATGACTACCACCGAATACGCAGGGGGCCAACAATCACTTTCCCCCCTCCTTACTGAACTTTCGAGCCAAGCAAGACGCTCCTCTGATACAACCCTCAGCCTCCTGGTCGACGCGGCCCCGGCCCCAGCCGATGCGCCCGCCACCCTGATCAACGCCGTTCTGGCCACGACCAAGGCCTCACCTCCCCCCCCTGGTTCGGCCAATGCCCTGGGCAGCCTCGAAGCCAGCTTTTCGGCTCCGGCCGCCCAGCCCGCCGCACCGGAGGCCATCTTCCAGAACGGCGTCAGCCTCGTCGCCGCCCCGGCGGTGGCCACGACCAGCCACCAGGCGCTGAACGATCCCTGGCCCGGGGAAGCCTCCGGCCCATCCGCCGCCGCCATGGGACCCACCTGCGGTTGCCGGGCCTGCAGCGTGCTGGCCGTCACCACCGGTGACGGTGCCGCCGCCTGGGACACCACCACCGACCAGGCCCCCCTGGTTCTCAACAGCCTGGTCACCCTCGGCACGGGCGTGAACCTGAGTGACGTGTTCCGGCTGCACAGCAACCCGAACGCCACGAAGACGATCTATCTCGACTTCGACGGCTATCAGGTCAACAACTCCCCCTGGGAGAACGGCGGCAACCTGAGCCTGAAGGGCTTCTACAGCACCTTCGACGACAAAGCTCTCACCGAAATCCAGCGCATCTGGCAACGGGTGGCCGAGGACTTTGCCCCCTTCAACGTCAACGTCACCACCCAGGACCCTGGCACCGAAGCCCTGCGCAAGTTCGGGACTGGCGATGACCGCTGGGGCATCCGGGTGGCCTTCACCAGCAACCTCAACCTGCTCACCGGCAAGGCGATCACCAATGCCGGTGGTGGTGGCACCGCCTACTACAACAGCTTCAACTGGAGCACCGACGACGTGGCCCTGGTGTTCAACCGGGGCGAATACACCGCCGCCGAGACGGCCAGCCACGAAGTCGGCCACACCCTCGGCCTCACCCATGACGGCGCCGGCACCACGGAGTACTACGGCGGCCACGGCGGCACCGGTCCCACCAGCTGGGGCACGATCCTTGGGGCGGCCTGGCTGGGCAACGACGAGAACCTCACCCAGTGGAGCAAGGGTGAGTACACCGGCGCCAACAACACCCAGGACGATCTTGCCACGATCACCACGGGCAACGGCTTCACCTACAACGTCGATGACCACGGCAACGCCTTCAGCACCGCCACGGCGCTCACCGGGCTGACCTTCAGCAGCTTCGGCATCATCGAACGCAACACCGACGTCGACATGTTCCGCTTCGACACCGGCGCCGGCCTGGTGTCCTTCAACATCGTCAACGCCTCCCGGGCCTTCATCGGCAGCCCCGGCAGCACCACCACGCAGTACCTCACCGCCCGCGGCGCCAACCTGGACATCGCCGCAACCCTCTACCGGGCCGACGGCAGCGTCGTCCAGACCTTCAACCCGGCCGATCTGACCACGGCCAGCTTCTCCACCACCCTCGCCGCCGGCACCTACTACCTCGGCATCGACGGCGTCGGCTTCGGCACCCCCCTGGCCAGCACCCCCACCGGCTACACCGACTACGGCAGCCTCGGCCAGTACATGGTGAGTGGCACCGTCCAGCCCGCCGGCAGCACCCCGCCCCCCACCACGACCACAACCCCGCCGCCGACCACCAGCACCGCCAGCACCCTCCAGGTGCTCGATCCCAACGGCGCCGTCGAGCTGCTGCGCGACACCACCAACAACCGAATCTCCGTCCGCGTCAACGGCCTCACCTCCGCCGTCCGCTTCCGGGGCAGCCAGATCACGGCCACCCAGTTCGCCGATCGTCAGATCCTGGCCGCGGAAACCAACGCCGCCGGCAAGAACCAGATCCTCTGGAAGGTGGTCTCCACCGGCCAGATCCGCACCTGGACGCTCGATGGCAACTGGAACTTCGTCAGCTCCGACAACAACCTGACCACACCCACCAGCAGCGCCGGCCTGCTGTTCCAGCAGCAGTTCATGGTCGATGCCACCGGCACCCCGCTGACCGGCACCAGCCAGCCCCCGACCACCACCACAACGACCACCACCAACAACACGAGCACCAGCACCGCCAGCACCCTCCAGGTGCTCGATCCCAACGGCGCCGTCGAGCTGCTGCGCGACACCACCAACAACCGGATCTCCGTCCGCGTCAACGGCCTCACCTCCGCCGTCCGCTTCCGGGGCAGCCAGATCACGGCCACCCAGTTCGCCGATCGTCAGATCCTGGCCGCGGAAACCAACGCCGCCGGCAAGAACCAGATCC
>NZ_JAYGHZ010000003.1:0-9873 GCF_034931285.1 Synechococcus sp. BA-120 BA3 | reverse complement strand
GCCAGATCCGCACCTGGACGCTCGATGGCAACTGGAACTTCGTCAGCTCCGACAACAACCTGACCACACCCACCAGCAGCGCCGGCCTGCTGTTCCAGCAGCAGTTCATGGTCGATGCCACCGGCACACCGCTGACCACCGAGCCCCCGACCATCACCACCACGCCGAACACCAGCACCACCGTCCAGGTGCTCGATCCCAACGGCGCCGTCGAGCTGCTGCGCGACACCACCAACAACCGGATCTCCGTCCGCGTCAACGGCCTCACCTCCGCCGTCCGCTTCCAGGGCAAACAGATCACGGCCACCCAGTTCACCGATCGCCAGATCCTGGCCGCGGAAACCAACGCCGCCGGTCAGAACCAGATCCTCTGGAAGGTGGTCTCCACCGGCCAGATCCGCACCTGGACCCTGGATCGCAACTGGAACTTCGTCTCCTCCGATCCCAACCTGTCCGATCCAACCAGCGCCGCCGGGCTCCTCCTCCAGCAGCAGTTCATGGTCGACGCCACCGGCAGGCCGCTCACCGGCACGACCCAGAACGCCGCCCAGGAGCTGGCGGACCCGGTGACGGTCGACCCGATCATCGGCGGCGGCACCAGCCTGGCCCCGGCCAGCTTCGACGACGTTCTCGGCGCCCCGGTGGCGTTCGACGCCCTGCCTGCGGATCCGATGCTCGCCGGTGAGCCGATCCTGGCCCTGACGGAGCTCGCCTCCCTCGGCGGCGGCCAACCCCTCGCCATTGAGCCCCTGGCCTCGCCGTTCCCGGCCGCCGGCTTCGGCGCCACAACGGCCACCCCCTGGCTGGTCGACACCCAGCCCCTGCTGTGAGACGTCACCCACGCGCCGGCGTTTCACGGCTGATCGATCCAAGAGCCGCTGCCTCACCGCAGCGGCTCTTTCGCAGGGACCTCCGGAGGAATCAGGACAACAGCCCGAGTGCCTCCTCCAGGCCAGCCAGCACCACATCGGCGGTGATCTTGATCCGGTAGCGGCAGGCCTGGGTTTCGCTGCAGGCGAAGGTGCCGTGCTCCCAGTACTTGTTGCTGCCGGCGCCGCCGCCACAGAGGCCGAAATAGGCGCACTCGTCCCGGCAGCGGTCGGTGCCGGCGCGCATGTCCGCCAGGATGCGCCGGAACTTGGCACTGGCCGCGATCGAGACGAGGCTGTCGGTCTGGACGTGGCCGAGGACGAAGTCGCCGTAGGTGTCGGTGTGCACCGCCAGCAGCTCGGGGTCGAAGGTGGAGATCGCCCCCCTCGCATCCACGTTGACGATGGCGAAGGGGTTGTTCATGTCGGTGCAGGCCAACCGGGCATCGGCCTGGGCCAGGCTGCAGATGCCCTCGAACTCCCGCACCCGCATCAGCTCGGGCCGCTCCTGCCACAGCGCCCAGAACCGCTCCAGGAAGCGTCGATAGGCGGCCTCGGCCCGGGGGCGGCTGAGGGTGGAGACGCGGTTCTCCCCTTCGGTCTCCTCCATGTTGAAGGCCACGTCGGTGATGCCGTGCTCCACGAAGAAGGCGTGGAGCTCATCGGCATGGGCGAGGGACTCCTCGGTGATCACGGCGATCACCTGGAAGGGGATGCCGCGGCGGCGCAGGTGCTCAATGCCGCGCAGCGTGGCGGCATGGGTGCCCAGGCCGGTGCGGGTGCGGCGGTGGACGTCGTGCAGGAAGGCGGGGCCGTCCATGCTCACGCCCACGGCGATGCCGTTGCGCTCGAAGCAGTCGCACCAGGCCTCGTTGATCAGCGTGGCGTTGGTCTGCACCGACTGGTGGATCGTCAGGGGCTCCCCCGTCCAGCCCTCCAGCGCCCGCCGCACGCTCGCCGTGGCGGCGTCATAGAAGGCGATCGGCACGGTGAGCGGCTCGCCGGCATGCCACAGCAGGGTGAAGTCGCCGCCCACGTAGGGGCTCTCCAGCACCCGCGCCAGGGCCGCCTCCAGCAGCTCCAGCGACAACCGCTGCCGGTCGTCACGGTTGGGCAGGTAGCAGTAGTCGCAGTCGAGGTTGCAGTAGGGGGTTGGCTGGACCACCAGCAGCTGCAAGGGCCCGAACCCTTCCGGGTTGCCCGGTGGCGGCGTACCGGTGGCGGTCACCAGAAGTTGCGGAAGCCGCCGTTGCGGAACCCTCCGTTGCCCCAGCCGCCGTTGCGGAAGCCGCCGTTGCCCCAACCGCCATTGCGGAACCCGCCGTTGCCCCAGCCACCGTTGCGGAAGCCGCCATTGCCCCAGCCGAGGCGGGGGGAGTTCACGAACACATAGGCGAGGCGGCCATCCGGGGCCTTGGCCCGGCCCTCCGCCCCCGCCGGCCGGCCGGAGGCCTCGCCCATGGCCTGCGAGATGCGCCGCAGCCGGGCGTCGATGGAGCCGGGCGCCGCCTCCAGGGGGGGTGAGGACGGTGCGTCGATGACAGCCCTGGCCGCCGCGCCGGCCGGAGCCAGGGCGGCCAGCAACAGCAGGAAACCGAACAGACCGGAACGGGGGTGGTTCGTCATCGGGTTGCTGCCAGGTAGGAAGGGGAGGCGGATGGGTGGGGCGGAGCGGAGGGGTTCAGGGACGGGGCGCCGGGGCGGGGGCCGCCAGCTGGAGGCCTTCGCGGGTGATCAGCACCGACTCGAAGAACGCCCGCACCCGGTCGGTGGGGACCGCCAGCACACCGGTGGGGCCGATCCAGGGAGCGACGCTGGACACCGCATCGGGGCGACCTTCCAGGTAGCCCTGGAAGAGGCTGGCGATGGCCAGGTTGACCACGTTGAGCAGCCGGGAATTGTTCTCCGGCACGATGCAGCCGACGCCGTAGCTCACGTAGGGCTGCTCCGGCACCAGGGCCACACCGGAGAGCCGGCGCTCGTGCCGCAGGCCGGCCAGCAGGTTGGCATCGCCCAGCACCCCGGCCACCTTTTTCTGCTCAAGGGCCGTGACGGCCTGGGGCAGGGTGGGGAAGCTGACCGCCTTGGCGCTGGGCTCCAGGGAGCCGAGGAACCCAGCCCCGAGCGAACCCTCCACCACCGCGATCGGCTGGCCGGCGAGGGAGGCGGGGGAGCCGTCGAGGCCGCCGCTGGCGGTGAGCAGCCGCAGGCCGGAGAGGCCGATGGGCAGGGAGAAGTCCACCAGCTTCTCCCGATCCCAGGCAAAAGGCACCCCGCAGGCCAGGCCGGCCCGGCCGCTGGCAACGGCCTCCACTGAGATGGTGGTGTTGTCGACGGGGGCGAAGCGGATCCGCACCGACGGGCCGAGCTCGGCCTTGAGCTGGCGGTCGATGCGGCGGGCCAGGTCGATGGCGTAGCCCTCCGGCTCCCCCTTCGGCCCCATCCGGACCAGGGGCGGGCTGTCAGCGGGACCCACCATCAGCACCTCACCGGAGGTCGCCGCCTGCTGCAGCACGGCGTCGGCGGCGCTGGCCGGCACCGGGGCGGACAGGGAGCACAGGCAGGCCAGAGATCCCAGGGCCAGGGCCCTGCCGTGGCGGGATCGGATCGAACCGGAAGCCACCGCAGCGGGAGAATCCATTCGCCGAGCCGTTCACGTGCTGCACCTTAGGGGCGGTTCGGTGGCTTGCCCACGGAAGCTTCCGGCCTTGAAACGCTGGCTCCGGGGCCTACCAGTTCCGGAACGCCCCACCGCGCACGCCGCCCCCATTCACGAAGCCGCCCCCGCCCCTGGCATTGACGAAACCGCCGCCCCCGTTGCGGAAGCCACTGCCGCCGTAATACGGGTGCCCGTTGACGAAGCCGCCGCCACCGGCCACATTGCCCCATCCGCCCCGGCCGGCGTTGGCGAAGCCATAGGCCAGCCGCTGATCGCCGGCGGAGGCACCGTCCGCCCCGCCCCCTGCAGCCTGGGCGCGGAACGCGGCGCTGATGCGCTGCAGCCGTTGCTCGATCGTGGCTCCGCGGGCCGGCGAGGACAGCAGGGCCGCCTCAACGGCGGCGGGAGCGGTGAAGGCCGCCAGCGCCAGGGAGAACCCGAGCAGGGCCGTGCGGGAGGTGATGGGCATGGGGCGAATCTCCTTAGCGGGCAGGGGAAGTGGGGGCGACGGATGGGGACGTTGCAGGCAGGGGCCTGACCCGTTCGTAGTTGAGCAGAACGGACTGGAAATAGGCCTTGATCACCTCGGGGGGCAACTCCAGGACTCCCTTCGGACCCAGCCAGCGGTTGACGCTGGCCACGGCCGCCGGCTCATCGTCGAGGTAGCCCTGCACCAGCCGGGCGATGGCCAGATTGACCAGGTTGCGGAAGGTGGAATTGTCTTCCGGAAGAATGCAGCCCACCGCAAAGCGGGAGAAGGCCTCCGCCGGCACCAGGCCGTACCCCTTGCCACCGAGGCTCTGGAGGGCACCGGCGAGCAGCAGGGAATCACCCCCCACGCCATCCACCTGGCCGGCCAGCAGCGCCCGCACCGCCGGCTCGATGCCGGCGAAGGGGACCCGCACTGCCGTCGGCTGCACGGCGGCGATGGTGGCGCTGCCCAGGGAGTCCTTCACCACGCCGATCCGCTTGCCCGCCATCGAGGCCGCCGAACCATCGAGC
Source organism: Synechococcus sp. BA-120 BA3 (assembly GCF_034931285.1). Classification (NCBI taxonomy): domain Bacteria; kingdom Bacillati; phylum Cyanobacteriota; class Cyanophyceae; order Synechococcales; family Synechococcaceae; genus Synechococcus; species Synechococcus sp. BA-120 BA3. The sequence goes on along the minus strand of NZ_JAYGHZ010000003.1, from coordinate 5,343 downwards.
CCCCCCTGGCGGGTGAGCACGCGGATCCCTGAGAGGGCGAAGGGCATGGAGAAGTCGACATACATCTCCCGCTCCCAGGTGAACTGAACCCCACAGGCCAGATCCACATCACCGCGGCTCACGTCACGGAACACCGCCAGCGGATCCGCGTTCGCGGTGTAGACGATTTTCACCGGCCGATTGAGATAGGTGGAGACCTCCGCCTCGATCCACCGGGCCACATCCAGGCTGTAGCCCACCAGCGTCTTGCTGGCATCGCGGTAGGCGAAGGGCACGAGGTCGGTGGGGCCGGCCATGGTGATCTCGCCGGTGCGCGCCGCCTGCTCGAGCACCGATTCGGCCCTGGCGGCCGTGGGGCTGGCCAGCGCCGCCACCAGGGCCAGCAGCAGGGAAGGTGCCACCACGGGCCACCGCCGGGCCCGGCCGGCGAAACCGATCGGGACGACCGCCTGTTGCGACGTTGGCGACTGAAGCGTTGGCGGCTGAAGCTTATGGAGCGGAGTGGGTCGCTGCGGCACGCGGTTCTGCGCTGGGGGGCATCGGCGCTCACTCTGACAACCGATCGCCGGCGGAACCACGGCAGCCAGGGATTGAGGTGGATCTTCACCCTGGCCCCGGCTCCGGTCAGGGCTCAGGCCCGGTCTCAGGCCACGGTGGCCGCGAAGCGCATGCTGAGATCCAGCCAGGGGCTGCGGGTGATCGGGGCACTGGTGGAGATCAGATCGATGCCGGTGGCCGCGTAGGCGGCCAGCTGCTCCGGCCGCACCCCGGAGGCCTCCAGCACCACCGCCGGCGCCAGGGCCCGCAGCTGCGGCACCAGCTCCGCCAGCGCCTCGGGGGTGAAGTCGTCGAGGAGCACCGCATCGGCCCCAGCCCGCACCGCGGCTTCCGCCTCGGCCGTGGTCTCGGCCTCCACGATCACCCGCGCCGGCCAGGGGGCCGACGCCCGCACCGCGGCGATGGCGGGCGCCACGCCCCCCGACCAGGCCAGGTGGTTCTCCTTGAGCATGGCGGCATCGTCCAGGCCGAGACGGTGGTTGCAGCCGCCGCCGCAGCGCACGGCGTACTTCTCCAGCACCCGCAGCCCTGGCGTCGTCTTGCGGGTGTCGGCCAGGCGCACACCGGTGCCCGCCAGCACCTGCACCAGGGCGGCGGTGGCGGTGGCGATGCCCGACAGGCGCATGGCCAGGTTGAGGGCGGTGCGCTCCGCCGCCACCAGGGCAGAAGCCGGCCCCTCCAGCTCCAGCAGCCGCTGGCCGGCGACCACCGCCTCGCCATCAGCCACCAGCAGCCGCACCGACGCCTGGGGGTCCAGCTGCGCCAGCAGCGGCCCCACCAGCACGCCGCCGCAGAACACCCCCTCGGTGCGCGTGACCCAGTGGGCCTGGCCATAGCGGCCGAGCAGGGCCGGAGCCGTGAGATCGCCGCGGCCGATGTCCTCGGCCAACCAGCCACGCAGCTGGGTCTCCAGGAAAGGGGTGAAAGACAGCACGGGGAAAGTGCCCACGGCAGACGGCAGGATGACCGGCTTCAGGTGCCTGCGGGGGGCGCCGCGGCAAAGGGGGGGCAGACCCGCTGCACCGAATCACAGGCAAAAATGGTTGGCTTCTGCCAGGACAGGGGAATCTCCAGCAGGTCACGGGTGCCCGTGATCCCCTGCGCCACGAACAGCACCGCCGCCAGGATCGAGGCGCTGAGATGAAGCCGTCGCCAGCGCAGATCCTTGAGGATCTCCGGGCGGGAGGCCAGCGAGAAGATCATCAGCCCCACCACGCCCACCCCGGCCCAGTAGTGGGACTGCCAGAAGGCGGGTGTCAGCGGGTTGTCACTGAGGCGCCACACCTCCGGCTGGGCCCCGAGGCCGAGCACCCCGGCCCAGGTGAGCAGGGCGAAGACGAGCCGGTAACCCTTGGCCTTCACCCGCCACAGGGCCAGCAGGGAGACCACCGTGCCCATCAGCACCAGCAGCAACTGCAGGGCACGGCCGGGGCCGCCCGTGAAGCCCTCCGCGGGCTGCTTGGTGACGATCACCACCGTCAGGGCCACGAGCACCACCAGCACCACGCCCGCCGAAAGCCACTGGCCCAGGTCGGCGTGGTCGCGGCCGGTGGTGGGCGGCAGCTTGGCCTTCTCCACCCGGCGCTGCCGGGCCTGGACCCCGAGCCGCACCACCATGCCGATCAGGGGATAGATCAGCACCACCGCCAGGGCGGGGTGCAGGATCCAGAGCCAGTCGACCGTTTGCATTTGACGCTGGGAATCGTTCCCCAAAGCTTTGGTGCTGGAGGTTAAGCGGTCAACAGGGGTGTGCGTTTCGTGATGGCGGCGGGTGGTCCGTCGGGGGGGCTATTTGCCGATGCAGAAGCGCGAGAAGATCCGCTCCAGCACCGCCTCGCTCACGTCCTCGCCGGTGATCGCCCCGAGGCCGGTGATGGCGCCGCGCAGGTCGATGGTCCAGAAGTCCCAGGGCAGATCCAGCGCGGCGGTCTCCAGCGACCGCTCCAGGCTGGTGGCCGCCGCCGCCGCCAGCTCCCGCTGCCGGCCGTTGAGGGCCACCTGCAGCCCCTGGATCTCGGTGCCGCCACAGAGGCCCAGCAGGGCCGCCACCAGGCCGTCCCGGCCCGCGCCGGTGAGGGCACTGATCCGCACCAGGGGCGCCTCCGGCGGGGCCGACGGCACGCCGCCCGGGGCGGCTCCCGCCGGCAGGGCATCGAGCTTGTTGCCCACCAGCAGCAGGGGCACCCCTTCGGGCACCAGCGCCCTCAGCTCCTGGTCGGCGACGGTCCAGCCGGCCAGCAGATCGAAGAGCAGCAGCACCGCGTCGGCACCGGCCAGGGCCTGACGGCTGCGCTCGATGCCCAGCAGCTCCACCCGGTCGTCCGTCGGACGGATCCCGGCGGTGTCGAGCAGGGTGAGGGGCACACCGTCGAGCACCAGGTCGCTTTCGAGCAGGTCGCGGGTGGTGCCCGGCAGGTCGGTGACGATGGCCCGCTCGCGGCGGCTGAGCAGGTTGAGCAGGCTTGACTTGCCCACGTTGGGCCGGCCGACGATGGCCACCCGCAGCCCCTCGCGCAGCAGCTCCCCCTGGCGCGACTCGGCCACCAGCCGGTCCAGCTCGCCCCGCACCGCCTCCAGCTCGGCCCGCACCTGCCTGCCGTCCAGGGGAGGCAGATCCTCCTCGAAGTCGACCCTGGCCTCCAGTTCGGCCAGCTGGTCGAGCAGGCGCTCCCGCAGGCCACCGATGCGGCGCTGCAGGCCGCCGTCGATGCCGGCCATGGCCAGCTCGGCCGCCCGGCGGCTGCGGGCAGCGATCATCTCGCCGATCGCCTCGGCGCGGGTCAGGTCGAGGCGGCCGTTGAGGAAGGCCCGCTGGCTGAACTCCCCCGGGCCGGCCAGGCGGGCACCGGAGGCCAGCACCAGCTCCAGCACCCGTCGCACGGCGACCAGGCCTCCGTGGCAGTGGAACTCCACCACGTCCTCCCGGGTGAAGCTGCGGGGGGCCCGCATCAGCAGCAGCAGGGCCTCATCCACCCGCCGGCCATCGGCAGGATCCACCACATGGCCGTAGAGCACCCGGTGGCTCTCCCAGGCCTGGGAACCGGGGGCCACGAACAGACGCCGGCCGATCACCTCGGCCGCCGGGCCTGAGAGGCGCACGATCGCCACGCTGCCGGCCCCGGCGGCCACGGCGGTGGCGATGGCGGCGATCGTGTCCCCATTAGGGTTCGCGCCAATCGGGACAACTCCCCGCGTCACTGGTCTGATGGCACCGTTTCGGCTTCAGTCTCCGTCCCTGCCGCGGGCCCTGAGGGCGGCGAGACAAAAGCTGCGCCAGGCGATCGAATGGCTCTGGCGCCAGGAGGGAAGCCATGGCCAGCGGGCCCGGGGGCTGGCGGCCGGGGTGTTCATGGGCTGCTTTCCGATCTTCGGCTTCCAGACCCTGCTGGGGGTGGCGCTGGCCAGCCTGGTGCGGGGCAACCACCTGCTCGCCGCCGCCGGCACCTGGATCAGCAATCCGATCACCTACGTGCCCCTCTACTGGTTCAACTACCAGCTGGGCAGCCTGCTGCTGGGTCCCGGCAAGGGCTGGCCGGGACGGTTGACGCTGCACCATGAGACCCTGCGCCAGCTGGGCTGGGACTTCACCTCCCGCCTGCTGCTCGGCTCGACGATCGTGGGGGTGGTGGCGGCCACGCTGAGCGGTTTCCTCTGCCTGCGGTGGCTGGAGCGCCGCCACCGGGCCTCCTGAAGGCCGTCTCACCGATGCCGGACATCCCCGTGGCCCCATCACCCCTGATCGAGATTCGCGAGGCCGACCTCAGCAACCCGGTCGATGGCGCGGCGCTGCTGGCCCTGATGGAGCTCTATGCCCGCGACCCCATGGGTGGAGGCCAGGACCTCTCCGACTTCACCCGGGCCCATCTCATCGATGCCCTGGCGAGCCGCCCTTCGGCACACGTCATCCTGGCCTTGGCAGCGCAGGAGCCGGCCGGGCTTCTGATCGGCCTGGAGGGCTTCTCCACCTTCGCCTGCCGGCCCCTGCTCAACATCCACGATCTGGTGGTGGCCGAAGCCTTCCGTCGGCAGAGGGTGGCCCGGCGACTGCTGCAGCGGGCCGAGGTGATCGCCCGGCGGCTCGGCTGCTGCAAGCTCACCCTGGAAGTGCTGGAAGGCAACAGGGCTGCCCAGGCCGTCTACGGACGTGCGGGGTTTGAGCCGTATCAGCTGGACCCCGCCATGGGGCGGGCCCAGTTCTGGGAAAAGCGGCTATCGGATGGAGACTGAAACCTCAGGATTCGGCCAGCCCGGGAAACACCATCAGGTCGATGTGGCCGCCGGAAGGTTGACGCCATTCCCGGAATTCAGCCGCCAGGGCCCGGTGCTCATGGTCGAGGGATTGCGACTCCAGATCCAGCAGGCGCTGATGTACCAGATCGAGCGTGTTGTCGATGAGCTGGGCAGCCTGTTCGGAGGTCATGGCATCGCTGCGATGGAGAAAGCCTGAGCTTCGAGGTGTTGTAGAAGACGCCGCCCCGGCGGGTTGTAGCCCCTGACACGGGCCGTCTCCCCCGTCGGCGGACCCGCACCGATCACATCGTCTGCGCCAGCCACTGCTGCAGCGGGCTCCAGTCGTCCTGTTCAGCAATGGCCGCCCAGATCCGCTCGATCACGGACCGCACCGGCGTCTCCGGCAGGTTCCAGCGCAGCAGACCGGCGGCGATGGCGGCCTCCGCGGTGGCACCCTGCCGGGCCGCCACGGCCTGGCACCCGTGCCACCAGCTGTCCCGCCAGGCGAGCCATTCGGCCCGGGGTGGCGCCGGGGCCCCTGCCACGAAGGGGTCC
>NZ_JAYGHZ010000002.1:0-25834 GCF_034931285.1 Synechococcus sp. BA-120 BA3 | reverse complement strand
GCCCTCGCCTGCGCTGCGGAGGCCGGATCCCGCCAGCTGATCGCCGTGGCCAGGGGCAGCAGCCCCCGCACCAGCAGGCGGCTGCGGCGGCGGCGCAGGGGCCCCAGGCCCTGACCCCAGAGGAGGACGGCCTTGCCGCGGGTACGGGCCGCCAGCATCAGGGCGCCGTAGTAGAGGAGGCTGCGAAAGCTGGTGGCGTCCTGGAGCAGGCTGCCGCCACCGAGCACCAGGGCCTCGCAGCGGCCCAGCGCCGCCAGCACGTCCTTCAGGCGGCGGCGGTCGGTGGTCTCCACCCCGAAACGCTCCCGCACCAGCGCCTGGTCATGGGCCGTGACCAGGGGCCGGCAACCGGGCGGCAACTGGTCCAGCAGCACCTCCAGCAGGGCATCGTCGCCGAGGTTGTGCTCGCCGTAATACCCGCAGATCAGAGCACGCATCCGACGCAGCGGTGGTTCCGGCTCCGTACATTACGGATCGCACCAGGCCCCGCCCATGCACGCGCTGTCGCTGCCCACCTGGTGGATCCACATCACCTCGGTGCTGGAGTGGATGCTGGCGATCCTGGCCGTGCAGGCCTTCGGCAGCCGGCGGCAGGAAGGGGGCTGGCGCTGGCTGGCCCTGGCGATGGTGCCGGCGCTGGTGAGCGCCATGGCCGCCTGCACCTGGCATCTGTTCGACAACAGCGAGGCCCTCAAGGGCCTGGTGGTGCTGCAGGCCGGCCTCACCGCCATCGGCAACGGGGCGATGGCCCTGGCCGCCTGGAACCTGCTGCGCCAGCAGCGGCTCTCTGCGCAGGACGACCTCTCGTGAGCCTGCCCATGGCCACCTGGTTCCAGGGCCTCGGCGCCATCGATCCGGCCCCGTTCTTCGTGCTCTCCCTGCTCCCGTACCTGGCCTTCCTGTGGTGGGCCCGCCAGGTGCGGGCCTTTCCCCGGCTGGCGCTGCGGGGATTCCAGCTGACGCTCCTGTTCGTGGCGGTCACGATCGTCGCCGCGGTTGTGGCCCAGCAGGTTTACGGCCGGCAGCTGGCCGACGTGGATCCCCTGCACGGCGGCGCCGAAGCCTTCCTGACCCTCAGCAACCTGGTGGTGCTGCTCGGGTTCCGGCTGTTGCCGTCGGAGCCCCCGGCGGCGGGTTCAGCCGATACCCAGGTGAACAAGTCTTAAGGGGGCGGGGCACAGCTCGCGCTGACCCGGAAGATGGGGCGTCGGCAAGTGCATCATGATCGCTCCTCTCCTGGCCATGGCTCCCGCTTCGATCAGCTGGTCCCCGAAGGTGGCCCTGGTCATGATCGTCTGCAACGTCATCGCCATCGCCATCGGCAAGGCCACCATCCAGCAGCAGAAGGTGGGCCTCAAGCTGCCCAGCGACAACTTCTTCGGCGGCTTCAGCCACGGCGCCATGCTCGGCACCACCAGCCTGGGCCACATCCTCGGCATGGGCGCGATCCTGGGCCTGGCCTCCCGCGGCGTCCTCTGAGGGCTCAGCGCCAGCCGAGCAGGTACGGCATCGCCCGCAGGCCGTAACGCTCGAACCGATAACCGAACAGCAGGGCCGAGAGATCCTCCGCCCTGCTGCTTTCCAGCCCCCGCAGCACCTGGTCAAGCCGGCCATCGGCCCCGGCCCCGTGCAGGCCCAGCCAGGTGCGCCGAGCCAGACGGCCGCTGAGCGACCAGCGCCAGCCCAGGGCACGGCGCAGTTGGGGCGCGTAGTCCCGCAGGGCCCGCTGCGCCTGCTGACCTGAGGAGGAATGGCCCTGGGCGCTGAGGGCCACCTGCAGCAGGGGAGCGAGCACGGCGCTGCTGGTGAGGGCGTGGCGGATCCCTTCGCCGCCCAGCAGGTTGGCGGTGCTGACCGCATCCCCAAGTCCCACCAGCCGGCCCCGCTGGTGGGGTTCCCGGCGCCGGATCGTGCTGCGCACCAGGCCTCCGTGGCGGTCGAGCACCTCGAAGGGCTCGCCCTCCGCCAGCAGCCGTCGGCCCAGCTCGCCGATCAACCCCCCCAGGGGCGGCTGGCGCCGCTGGCCATCCACCAGCCGGCAGACACCGAGCTTCAGCACCCCGGGCTGCATCGGAAAGATCCAGCCGTAGCCCTGGGGCACCCAGTCGCTGCCCAGGCAGAAGCTGAGCCGGTCGGCCCAGCGCTCCCAGCAAGCGGGGGACACCCGCAGCAGCCATTCCAGGCCGGCGGCCCGCACCAGCCCATCCCGGCGCTGGCCGGTCACCGGCGGATCCCCCAGCAGGGCCCGCTCGTGGCCGCTGGCATCCACGGTCCAATCGCTGCGGACCTCAAGCGTGCTGCCATCCGAGCGGCGCAGCAGCGTCACCATCTGCTCGCCTTCCTGGCGGCTGGAGCAGGCGTGCACGCCCAGCTGCACCCGAGCGCCCCAGCGCTGGCACTGCTCGGCCTGCCAGCGGCGCAGGGCACCGAAATCCAGCACCACCCCGAGGGGGTGGGGCGAGGCCCAGCGCCGGGTGGCGGCCCCGGGCCCGATCAGCTGCCATTCCCGCCAGCGGCTGCCCACCACCTCCGCCGGCAGGCCCAGGCTGGTCATGGTCGCGATCGGCAGGGCGGCGCTGCTGAAGGCGGAGCGGCTCAGGTCGTCGAGCCGGTCGACCAGAACCACATCCACCCCTTGGAGGGCGAGACGCCGGGCCAGGTCGCCGCCGGCCGGTCCGGCCCCCACCACCAGCACCTGGCAGCGGAGGGACGACTCAGACGGCAAGGGCGGTGGGAACGGTGGCCCGGAAGACAGGCCCGAAGCGCTCAAGGATGCGATCGGCCATCTGGGAGGGGGTCAGTCCCAGCTTCTCCTTGCTCTGGTCGGGACTGGCGTGGTCCACCAGGACGTCGGGAATGCCGATGCGCAGCACCGGCACGGGCAGATCGTGGTCGTTGAAGGATTCCACCACCGCGGCACCGAAGCCTCCGGGCAGGGCCCCCTCCTCCATCGTCACGACCCGGCCGATGCGGCGGGCCAGGGGCAGCAGCAGCGCCTCATCGAGGGGGCGCAGGAAGCGGGCATTGACCACGGCCGCCCGAAGACCCTTCTCCTGCAGCAGACCGGCGGTGGCCATCGCCGGCGCCACCATGGCGCCGTAGGCCACGATCAGCACGTCGTCCCCATCGGTGAGCAGTTCACCGCGGCCGATCTCCAGCGGCTGCCAGCCCTCATCCATCAGCGGCACGCCTTCCCCTTCGCCCCGGGGGATGCGGATGGCGCAGGGGCCATCGTGGGCAATGGAGGTGACGAGCATGCGCTGCAGTTCGGCCTCATCCTTCGGAGCCATCACCGTGAAATTGGGCACGGCCCGCAGGTAGCTGATGTCGTACTGACCCTGGTGGGTGGGGCCATCGGCGCCGACGATGCCGGCCCGGTCAAGCACGAAGGTGACCGGCAGCTTCTGGATGCCCACGTCGTGGATGAGCTGGTCGTAAGCCCGCTGCAGGAAGGTGCTGTAGATCGCCACCACCGGCCGCAGGCCCTCGCAGGCCATCCCTGCCGCCATCGTCACGGCGTGCTGCTCGGCGATGCCGACATCGAAGTACTGCTGGGGCAGGGCCTTTTCCAGCAGGTCAAGGCCCGTGCCGGTGGCCATGGCGGCGGTGATGCCCACCACCCGGGAATCCTGCTCACAGATCTTGACCAGGGTCTGGCCGAACACCTTGCTCCAGCTGGGGGGCTTGGGCTTGCTGGAGGGGTAGGCCTTGCCGGTGGCCAGGTCGAAGGCCGACTGGGCGTGATAGCCGACCTGGTCGGCCTCCGCGTAGGGGTAGCCCTTGCCCTTGGTGGTGGCCACGTGCACCAGCACCGGCCCCTCGCAGCGATGGGCCGCCTGGAAGGTGCGCACCATCTCGGGAATATCGTGGCCGTCGATCGGGCCCACGTAGGTGAAGCCCAGCTCCTCGAACACGGCCCCCACCTTGGGCACTGCCAGCCGCTTCATGCTCTCCTTGAGGGTCTTGAGCTCGGTGGGAAGCTCGCCGTGCAGGAAGGGCAGGTGCTTCACCGCCTCCTCGGCGCTGCCGGAGAGGAACTGGACCGGCTTGCTCAGACGCATCCGATTCAGGTGGGTGGAAAGGGCCCCCACCGGCGGTGAGATCGACATGTCGTTGTCGTTCAGCACCACCAGCAACTTGGTGCGCGGCAGGTGGCCCGCATGGTTGATCGCCTCCAGGGCCATGCCGCCGGTGAGGGCGCCGTCGCCGATGACGGCGACGCACTTGAAATCCTCGCCGCGGCGGTCGCGGGCCAGGGCCATGCCGAGGGCGGCCGAGATGCTCGTGGAGGCGTGGCCGGCTCCGAAGTGGTCGAAGCGGCTCTCGCTGCGCTTGAGGTACCCAGCCACGCCGCCCTGCTGGCGCAAGGTGTGGAAATCCTTGTAGCGGCCCGTGACCAGCTTGTGGGGGTAGGCCTGGTGTCCCACGTCCCACACCACCCGGTCGTGGTCCAGGTCGAGGGTCTGGTAGAGGGCGAGGGTCAGTTCGACGACCCCCAGGCCCGGACCCAGGTGCCCGCCGCTGGTGGCCACCACCTCCAGATGCTTCTCGCGGATCTGGCGAGCCATGGCCTCGAGTTCAGCGGTGCTCAGGCCGTGCAGCTGATTCGGATGGCTCAGCTCGCTCAGATGCATGCCCTTCCTTGCTTCCAGGTGGCCAATCTACGGGGTTCCCCCGGGGGCACGGCGGCGGATGCCACCGTTCCGAGGGCGGGTTGCGACACTGGAGCGATGACCACGGCCGCCGACGACCACGCCTTTCCCGAAGCGACCGCCTACCTGCAGCGGATCCTGCGGGCCCGGGTGTACGACGTGGCGATCGAGTCCCCCCTCGATCCCGCCCCCAACCTCTCCCGCCGCCTCCACAACCAGGTGCTGCTCAAACGGGAGGATCTCCAGCCCGTGTTCAGCTTCAAGCTGCGCGGGGCCTACAACAAGATGGTCGGCCTGGAGCGCTCGGAGCTAGACCGGGGGGTGATTGCCGCCAGCGCCGGCAACCACGCCCAGGGGGTGGCGCTGGCGGCCCAGCAGCTGGCCTGCACCGCCGTGATCGTGATGCCGGTGACGACGCCGGAGATGAAGGTGCGCTCCGTGGCGGCCCGGGGGGCCGAGGTGGTGCTCCACGGCGACACCTACGACGAAGCCTGTGAAGAAGCCCACCGCCTGCAGCGCCAGCGGGGCCTCACCTTCATCCATCCCTTCGACGATCCGGACGTGATCGCCGGCCAGGGCACGATCGCCCTGGAGATCCTGCGCCAGTGCTCCGATCCCCCCGATGCCATCTATGTGGCGGTGGGCGGCGGCGGCCTGATCGCGGGGATCGGCGCCTACGTCAAGAGTCTCTGGCCGCGGGTGGAGGTGATCGGGGTGGAGCCGAGCGATGCCGACGCCATGACCCGCTCGCTGGCGGCCGGGGAGCGGGTGCGGCTGGACCAGGTGGGCCTGTTCGCCGACGGGGTGGCCGTGCGCCAGGTGGGCGAGCACACCTTCGCCCTGGCCCAGCGCTGCGTCGACCGCATGGTCACCGTGGACACCGACGAGATCTGCGCCGCCATCAAGGATGTCTTTGAGGACACCCGCTCGATCCTGGAACCGGCCGGCGCCCTCTCGGTGGCCGGCATGAAGAAGGACGTGGCTCAGCGGCAGCTACGGGACCGCACGCTGGTAGCGGTGGCCTGCGGCGCCAACATGAACTTCGACCGGCTGGCCTTCGTGGCCGAGCGGGCCGAGCTGGGCGAGGAGCGCGAAGCCCTGCTGGCGGTGGAGATTCCGGAGCAGCCCGGCAGCCTGGCCCGCTTCTGCGCCGTCCTCGGCCAGCGCAGCCTCACCGAGTTCAGCTACCGCCTCGCCGACCCCCAGCTGGCCCACATCTTCGTGGGGGTGCAGATCAGCGGCCACCAGGACACCCGCCAGCTGATGGACGCCCTGGAGTCCCAGGGGTTTCCCTGCCTCGATCTGAGCGGCGACGAGCTGGCCAAGCTCCACCTCTGCCACATGGTGGGCGGCCGGCTGCCGGCCAGCGCGGGAGCGGCCCTGAACCAGGGGGAGGAGCGGCTGTATCGCTTCGTGTTCCCGGAGCGGCCCGGTGCCCTGATGGCGTTCGTGAACGCCCTGCATCCCAACTGGAACATCAGCATCTTCCACTACCGCAACCACGGCGCCGACGTGGGCCGCATCGTGGTCGGGGTGCAGGTGCCCCCGGGGGAGCTGCTGGCCTGGCAGGCCTTCCTCGCCGATCTCCCCTACCAGCACTGGGAGGAGACCGGCAATCCGGCCTACCGGCTGTTCCTGGGCGAGGTGGGACGGACCCTGCCCAGTCCGGGCGGGCTGGTGGGGGTCTGAGGCCTGCGATACGTTGCCGCCACGCCGTGCCGGACGTCCCCATGGCCGAAGCCGACCCCCTGCCCCCCGAGGATGAGCCCCCCGAGGGCCAGCCCTCCGCAGCGGCCACCCCGGGGCTGTCCCTGCCGGCCCGGCTCGAGGCGATTCTCTACCTGAAGGGCCGGCCCCTGGAGCTGGGAGAGCTGGCCGCCATCGCCGGCATCGACCGCGACGAGACCGAGCTGGCCCTGATCACCCTGATGGCCGACTACGCCCACCGGGACACCGCCCTGGAGATCCACCAGGAGGGGCAGCACTACGCCCTGCAGCTGCGCGCCGGCCTGGGGGATCTGGTCCAGAACCTGCTGCCGGTGGACCTCTCGGTCGCCGCCCTGCGCACCCTGGCCACCCTTGCCCTCAAAAAGCGCCTGCTGCAGTCGGAGCTGGTGGAGCTGCGCGGCTCGGGGGCCTACGACCACATCAGGGAGCTCCTGGCCCAGGACTTCATCGAACGCCGCCGCCAGAGCGACGGCCGCTCCTACTGGCTGAGCCTGAGTGAGAAGTTCCACCGCACCTTCTCCCTGAAGGCCGATGATCTGGCCGCCCTGGGCTCACGCCTGGCGGCCGCCGAGACGGCCGGAACCCCGCCGCCGCCCGACGAGGAAGCGGATCCATAGAGTTGGCCCAAGCCTCGGCGCAAGCCTGCAGCCCCATTCCCTGCCCCCTTCCATGAGCATCTTCGTCTTCCTGCTCCAGGTGCTGGCCCAGACCCTGAGCATCTACCTGCTGGTGCTGCTGGTCCGGGTGCTGCTCAGCTGGTTCCCCAACCTCGACTGGAGCAACCCGGTGCTCTCCAGCGTCAGCGCCATCACCGACCCCTACCTCAACGCCTTCCGCGGCCTGATTCCGCCCCTCGGCGGCCTTGACCTCTCGGCCCTGGTGGCCTTCATCGCCCTGCAGCTGGCCCAGAGCCTGCTGGGGGCCTCCATCGCCAGCCTCTCCGGCGGCCTCTACTGAGGTTCGGCGGCCGGCGACGCCGCCAGGGCCTCCTCCAGGGGCAGCAGCTCGTCGTCGACGCCGGCACGGGTACGCACCGGGGCGCTGAAGCCCCGGGCCTTGACGCTGCGGGTACCCAGGGGGCCGGGGGTGCCCGCCGGCACCGCCAGCCGCAGGGCGAAGCTGGAGCGGCCGGGGGGCACGTCGCCGATCGATCCCACCCGGGTGCGGTTGGGCAGCACCGGTTCACCACTGGCATCGAGAATCAGGCCGAAGACATCGGTGTCGACCACCGGCTTCGATCCCGGGTTGACCACCACGCCGCGCAGGGCCCAGCAGGTGGCGCCGCTGGGGCGGGCCAGGGTCGGCTGGGTGCCCAGGTCATCGGCGGGGCAGGGCTCCAGCACCACCTCCGACACCGTCAGGTCGGTGGCGCCCGCCAGGGCGGGGGCGCCGAACAGCACCAGCAGGACCAGGGACAGCCGCAGCAGCAGCCGGGCTCCCGCCACGGCCAGGCTGGCGGGCCCGATCCTGCCCGAGGTTCTGGACGAGAGTCCTGGCCCTGCAACGACGGTCCTTCGCTGAGTCACCGCCGGTCGCCGCTGCCTGAGATCACGTTACGGTCCGCCCGGTCGGCCAGCTTGGCCAGGTTGGCGCCGGCCACATCCTCAAGGTCAAGCCCCAGCTCCGTGGCCAGCTGGGCCACGTACCAGAGCACATCGCCCAGCTCCAGCCGCAGGTCGTCGCGGACCTCGGGGCCGAACACCCCGCCCCGGTCCCGCAGCACCTTCTTCACCTTGTCAGCCACCTCGCCGGCCTCGCCGCAGAGCCCCAGGGTCGGGTAGAGGATGTTGGCGCCCGCGTCCGGGTAGCGCGCCGTCTCACGGGAGCGTTGCTGGTAGTCGTGAAAGTCCATTTCAAGCGCGCTCCTGGCAAGGCCGGATGGTAGTTTCCGCCCTTGTACAAGGTCGTCCAATGGCCCCTCACGATCTCATGCGTCGCACAAAGATCGTGGCCACGATCGGGCCCGCCACCGAGTCACCCGAGGTGCTGCGGCAGCTGATCGCCGCCGGCGCCACCACCTTCCGTCTCAACTTTTCCCACGGCGATCACAGCGATCACGCTGATCGGATCGCCACCATCCGTCAGGTGGCCCACGAACTGGGCGTCCACATCGGCATCCTGCAGGACCTGCAGGGTCCCAAGATTCGCCTGGGCCGCTTCCAGGCCGGTCCGATCACCCTGGCCAAGGGCGATCCCTTCTCGCTCACCTCGCGGGCCGTCAACTGCGACCACACCATCGCCACCGTCACCTACGACCGGCTGGCGGATGAGGTGACCAACGGCAGCCGCATCCTGTTGGACGACGGCCGCGTCGAGATGGTGGTGGTGGAGGTCGATGCCCCCGGCCAGACCCTGAAATGCCGGGTGACGGTGGGCGGGGTCCTCTCCAACAACAAGGGGGTCAACTTCCCCGACGTCCAGCTCTCGATCCGCGCCCTGACCCCCAAGGACCGCCGCGACCTGGCCTTCGGCCTGCAGCAGGGTGTCGACTGGGTGGCCCTGAGCTTCGTGCGCAACCCCTCCGACATGCTGGAGATCCGGGAGCTGATCCGCAGCCATGGCCACGACACGCCGGTGGTGGCCAAGATCGAGAAGTTCGAGGCCATCGATGCCATCGACGCGATCCTGCCCCTCTGCGACGGGGTGATGGTGGCCCGCGGCGATCTCGGGGTGGAGATGCCCGCCGAGGAGGTGCCGCTGCTGCAGAAGGAGCTGATCCGCAAGGCGAACAGCCTCGGCATCCCGATCATCACGGCCACCCAGATGCTGGATTCGATGGCCTCCTGCCCCCGGCCCACCCGGGCCGAGGTGAGCGATGTGGCCAACGCCATCCTCGACGGCACCGACGCGGTGATGCTCTCCAACGAGACGGCGGTGGGCGATTACCCCGTGGAAGCGGTGGCCACGATGGACCAGATCGCCCGCCGCATCGAGCGTGACTATCCCCAGCGGGTGCTGGACAGCCACATGGCCACCACCATCCCCAACGCCATCTGCCAGGCGGTGAGCAGCATCGCCCGCCAGCTCAACGCCGCGGCGATCCTGCCCCTCACCAAGACCGGCTCCACGGCCCGCAACGTCAGCAAGTTCCGCCCCAGCACCCCGATCCTGGCGATCACCTCCGATGTGACGGTGGCCCGCCAGCTGCAGCTGGTCTGGGGGGTCAATCCGCTGCTGATCCAGGACGAATCCAGCAGCAGCCGCACCTTCAGCGTCGCCATGGCCACGGCCCAGCAGCTGGGCCTGCTGGGCGCCGGTGACCTCGTGGTCCAGACCGCCGGCACCCTGGAGGGGGTGAGTGGTTCCACCGACCTGGTCAAGGTGGGCATCGTCTCCGCCGTCATGGGTCGTGGCGTCGGCATCGGCAGCGGCACCGTCAGCGGCAAGGTGCGGCTGGCCAGCTCACCCGAGGACGCGGCCCGTCTGGAGGCCGGCGAGATCCTGGTGGTGCGCGAGACCAGCGCCGCCTACCTGGAGGCGATCCGCAAGGCCCGCGGGGTGATCGCCGAGGAGGAGGGACGCCAGAGCCACGCCGCCGTGATCGCCGAGCGCCTGGGTGTTCCCGTGATCGTCGGTGTGGCCAACGCCACCCTCGAACTGCGCATGGGCGAGGTGGTCACCCTCGAGATCCAGGAGGGGGTGGTGCACCGGGGTCCCCGCAGTTCCCACCCTTCGGCGGTGCCCTCGTTCCTCTAGAACCGAAGCCCCTCCGGCTGCGCCGCCATGGCCTCCAAGCTGCCCCTGAGCGAAACGGTGTCCATGGCGCTGCTGACGCTGCGCTCCAACCGTCTACGCAGCCTGCTCACCATGCTCGGCATCGTGATCGGCAACGCCTCGGTCATCACCCTGGTGGGGGTCGGCCGCGGGGCCCAGAACCTGGCCGAGAGCCAGCTCAGCACCCTGGGCGCCAACGTGCTGTTCGTGGTACCCGGCAACAACGACACCCGGCGCCAGGGGATCGAGACCCCCCGCACCCTTGTGCTGGAGGACGCCAAGGCGATCGCCGAGCAGGTGCCGAGCGTGAGCCGCGTCGCGCCGCAGATCACCCTGAATGAAGTGGCCCAGGCCGGGGGGTTCAGCTCCACGATCTCGGTCTCGGGGGTGACGCCCGAATTCCTGCCGGTCCGCAGTTTCGAGGTGGCCCGCGGCCGCTTCATCGACCAACGCGATGTGCAGGGCGCCCGCAACGTGGTGGTGATCGGGCCCGACCTGCAGGAGAAGCTGATGCCCGCCGGGGAGGCCCTGGGCCGCCAGCTGCGCATCCGTGACAAGTCCTTCGAGGTGATCGGCATCCTGGAGCCAAAGGGGGCGGTGTTCGGCTCCAACCAGGACGAAAACGCCTACATCCCCCTCACCACGATGGTGAGTCAGCTGAGCGGCAGGGATCCCACCTTCGGCATCAGCCTCACCTTCATCAGCGTGGAGGCGAAGGATGAAGCCAGCACCGGGGCGGCCGCCTTCCAGATCACCAACCTGCTGCGTCAGCGGCACCGCATCCTGCGGGAGGACGACTTCGCCGTGCGCTCCCAGAAGGATGCCCTCACGATCGTCGGCACGATCACGGGCGGTCTCACCCTGATGCTCGGCGCCATCGGCGCCGTGTCCCTGCTGGTGGGCGGGATCGGCATCATGAACATCATGCTGGTCTCGGTGAGTGAGCGCACCGAGGAGATCGGCCTGCGCAAGGCCCTTGGTGCCCGCAGCAGCGACGTGCTGCTCCAGTTCCTGGTGGAATCCCTGGTGCTGGCCAGCCTCGGCGGGGTGATCGGCAGCGCCATGGGCCTGGGCACCGTGGCCCTGGTGGCGGCGTTCACCCCCCTGCCGGCGACGATCGAGGCCGGCACGGTGCTGCTGACGGTGGGGCTGTCCGGTTCGATCGGCCTGTTCTTCGGGGTCGTGCCGGCGCGACGGGCCGCCCGGCTGGATCCGATCGCGGCCCTCAGGAGTCTCTGAAGGCTCTGGGGGC
The DNA here is from genome assembly GCF_034931285.1 of Synechococcus sp. BA-120 BA3. Lineage (NCBI taxonomy): Bacteria > Bacillati > Cyanobacteriota > Cyanophyceae > Synechococcales > Synechococcaceae > Synechococcus > Synechococcus sp. BA-120 BA3. Next base: position 14,488 of record NZ_JAYGHZ010000002.1, on the reverse strand, counting down.
CGACGGGGCCGGCCGTAGCCCCGCCGTCCCCAGGAGAGAACAGAAGAAAAGATTAAGACTGGCAATCCGTCGCCTTCGTCACCGAATCCCCACAGCCGCAATGGCTTGATGGTAGGGACGTCGCCACATGAAGGTGTTGGATCAACTGGCCAGGACGGAACAGGTGGATTGCGGCTACCGGAACGGCTCCGACCGCATGGTCATCCTGCGCTGCATCGGGCCGGAGCAGTTCTTCCTCGAACGGGTCGTCTTTCCTTTCGAACTCCTGACCTTTCAGTGTCCGGACCGGAGCGAGGTGGAGATCTGGACGCATGGCCTGGGTGGTCCGGAGCTGCTCGAATCGATCGAGGCCCGCGAACTGATCATGGAATCGGCCCCAGTGCCGGAGGCCGCCGCCGGCGGCATCGAGCTCAACCCCTGGCTCCAAGCCAGCTGAGCCATCCGCTCTCAGGGTGTCAGGCTCCCGAAGCAGGGCCCCGCGCTCTTAAGGTTGTTCGAAAGCTTCACAACCATGAATCAGCGCTGGCGTGTCCTTGCCCTCTGGCTGTTGCCGGTCGCTGTGGCCCTGTTCCTGGGTTGGCAGCTGCTGAGTTCCGGCGGGCGTCTGGCCCCCGCCGGTGGAGGCGGCGACACCACGGCGCCCCGCAATGCGGCGGTGGCCCGGATGAGCTACGGCCGATTCCTCGATTACGTGGAAGCCGGACGCGTGACCGCGGTCGACATCTTTGACGGGGGCCGCACCGCCGTCATCGAGGCGGTGGATCCCGACCTCGATAACCGCGTCCAGCGTCTGCGGGTCGATCTGCCTGGCGTGGCGCCGGAGCTGATCAACAAGCTCAAGGATCAGGGCATCAGCTTCGATGTCCATCCGCCCAAGTCGACCCCTCCGGCCCTCGGCCTGCTGGGCAACCTGCTCTTCCCGCTGCTGCTGATCGGTTCGCTGATCTTCCTGGCCCGGCGCTCCTCCGGCATGCCAGGCGGCCCCGGTCAGGCGATGCAGTTCGGCAAGTCGAAGGCCCGCTTCGCCATGGAGGCCGAAACCGGCGTCAAGTTCGATGACGTGGCCGGGGTGGAGGAGGCCAAGCAGGATCTGCAGGAGGTGGTGACCTTCCTCAAGACCCCCGAACGCTTCACCTCGGTGGGGGCCAAGATTCCCCGCGGCGTGCTGCTGGTGGGCCCCCCAGGCACCGGCAAGACCCTCCTGGCCAAGGCCATCGCCGGTGAGGCCGGTGTGCCCTTCTTCTCCCTCTCCGGTTCGGAGTTCGTGGAGATGTTCGTGGGGGTCGGAGCCAGCCGCGTGCGCGACCTGTTCAAGCGGGCCAAGGAGAACAGCCCCTGCCTCATCTTCATCGACGAGATCGACGCCGTCGGCCGCCAGCGCGGCGCCGGCATCGGCGGGGGCAACGACGAGCGGGAGCAGACCCTCAACCAGCTGCTCACCGAGATGGACGGCTTCGAGGGCAACAGCGGCATCATCATCATCGCCGCCACCAACCGCCCCGACGTGCTGGACTCGGCCCTGATGCGGCCAGGCCGTTTCGATCGCCAGGTGCAGGTGGACGCCCCCGACATCAAGGGACGGCTCTCGATCCTCAAGGTGCACAGCCGCAACAAGAAGCTGGCCGACGACGTCTCCCTCGAGATGATCGCCCGTCGCACCCCCGGCTTCACCGGTGCCGACCTCGCCAACCTGCTCAACGAGGCGGCGATCCTCACGGCCCGCCGGCGCAAGGAGGCCACCGGCCTGGCCGAGATCGACGACGCCGTCGACCGGATCATCGCCGGCATGGAGGGCAAGCCCCTCACCGATGGCCGCAGCAAGCGCCTGATCGCCTACCACGAAGTGGGCCACGCCCTAGTCGGCACCCTGGTGAAGCAGCACGATCCGGTGCAGAAGGTCACCCTGATCCCCCGGGGTCAGGCCCAGGGCCTCACCTGGTTCGCCCCCGACGAGGAACAGATGCTCGTCAGCCGTGCCCAGCTGCGGGCTCGGATCATGGGCGCCCTCGGCGGGCGGGCCGCCGAGGATGTGGTCTTCGGCCACGCCGAGGTGACCACCGGTGCCGGCGGCGACATCCAGCAGGTGGCCTCGATGGCCCGCCAGATGGTGACGCGCTTCGGCATGAGCGACCTGGGTCCGATGTCGCTGGAAGCCGGCAATCAGGAGGTGTTCCTGGGCCGCGACCTGATGACCCGCAGCGATGTCTCCGATGCCATCGCCCACAAGATTGATGAGGCCGTCCGGCAGATCGTCCAGAGCTGCTACGCCGACACCGTCAAGCTGGTGGCCGACCACCGCGCCTGCATGGACCGGCTGGTGGAACTGCTGATCGAGAAGGAAAGCCTCGATGGCGATGAGTTCAGGCTGATCGTCTCCGAGTTCGCCTCGATTCCCGACAAGGATCGCTTTTCCCCCCTGCTCACGGCCGCCGACCTTGCCGTCAGCCCCCATCAGGGTGGCGCGGTGGCCGAGGCCAGCGAGGCAACCTGAGGCTTCGGCTCCTCCCCATGAAAAAAGGCCTGCTTCGGCAGGCCCTTTTTTTGTGCCTGTCTGGGACGTTCCGTCTCTCGGGCGGCTCAGACGGGGCGAACGGGCCGCTTCTCGATCACCTTGTCGATCAGGCCATAGGCCATCGCTTCGGCCGGGGACATGAAGAAATCCCGGTCGGTGTCGATCTGGATCCGCTCGAGATCCTGACCGGTGCGGCTGGCCAGTTCGCGGTTGAGCTTGTCCTTGAGATAAAGGATCTCATCCGCCTGGATGCGGATGTCGCTGGCCTGACCCCGGGCCCCGCCGAGGGGCTGGTGGATCATGATCCGGGAGTGGCTGAGGCTGCTGCGTTTGCCCTTGGCACCGGCGCAGAGCAGAAAGGCGCCCATGCTGGCCGCCAGACCGACGCAGACCGTCTGCACGTCGGGTTTGATGTGCTGCATCGTGTCAAAGATGCCGAGGCCGTCATAAACGGAACCCCCCGGGGAATTGACATAGAGGAAGATATCCTTCTCAGGATCTTCGGCCTCCAGAAACAGCAACTGGGCCACCACGCGGTTGGCGGACTCTGCCGTCACCGGTTCGCCGAGGAAGATGATCCTCTCGCGCAGCAGGCGGGAATAGATGTCGAAGGCTCTTTCACCGCGACCCGACTCCTCGATGACGATCGGGATCATGGGCTCCAGACAGGCGATTGAAACGATCCTACCCAGCCGCCGATCGGGTCGAGTGCCTGCAGCGCTAAGGTCGCAGCAACGAAGAATCCAACCGCGTGAGCGCTGCTCTCACCGTCGCCGACAGCAAGCGTGCCTTCCATGGCGCCTTCCCCCATGTCATCGGTCCCCTCTACCGGCGCATGGTCGACGAATTGCTGGTGGAGCTCCACCTGCTGAGCCGTCAGAAGGGTTTCCAGAGTGATCCCCTGTTCGCCGTGGGACTCGTCCAGGTCTTCGACGGCTTTGCTCGCGGCTACCGTCCGGAGGCCCAGAAAGGCCCCCTGTTCGAGGCCCTGTGCGCCTCCTCCGGCTTCGACGGCCCCGAGCTGCGCCGCCAGAGCAACGATGCCCTGGCCGCCATGGGGCGCCACAGCCAGGCCGAGGTGCGCCAGTGGATTGAACGCCAGGGGGAGGGGGCGCCGCCGCCGGTGGCCACCGCCCTCGCCGGTATCCGCCGGCCGGACTTCCACTACTCACGCCTGATGGCCGTCGGCCTGCTGGCCCTGCTGGAGCAAGCCCTCGCCGACGACGCCATGGAGCCCCAGGCCCTGCGGCAGCTGGCCCACGAGATCGGCGCCTCCATGGGCCTGCTGCGGGACCGGCTCGACAAGGACCTCGCTCTCTACGCCAGCAATCTGGAGAAGATGTCCATGGCTGTCGAGCTGATGGAGGAGACCGTGGCCGCCGAGCGGCGGCGGCGCGAGCGTCAGGCCGTCAGCGGCTCACCTGAAGGCGTCCCTTCAGCCAGCTGAGGCCGGCGCCGCCGCTGGCCGATTCACCGGGAACGGACTCCATCCACAGCTGGTCGGCACGGCGCACCAGCTCCGGCAGCGGTTCCGGCAGCAGGCCCAGCTGGTCGAGTCCCCGGGGGCGGACCCGCAGCCAGAGCTCGCCGCTGGCCGGGGCACTCGCTCCTGCGGTGGCCATGGGCTGCCAGCGGCCGGGCACCGGACCCAGGAACAGCAGCAACTGGGGCGAGGGCCCGCTCTCGCCGATCCAGCGCCAGCCCCCCAGCACCACGCCGTCCTGCCGGCTCCAGGTGGCGGTCAGCGCCTTGGAGGTCGTCGAGGAGCCCGGGCCATCCTCCAGCCCCTGGGCCTGCAGGGCCTTGGCCAGGCCCTCCAGCAGCTGCCGCCAGCCCTGCCGGTCGGGCCCCACCGCCACCTGCAGCTCGAGCGAGGCCTGGAAGGGACCGGTGGCCTGGGGCTGGAGCCTCAGGCGGAACGGGGAACGGCGCAGCAGGGCGAGCCCCTTGGTGTCAATGCCGTAGCGGGCCGCCAGGGGATCGCGGATCAGCTGGCGGGCCAGGAGCCCGCGGAACAGCTGCTCAAGGGAGGAGCCCTGGAGTTCCAGCAGCAGGTCGCCGGGCAGGGGCGGCCTTGAAGAGGGCGGCAGGTCCGGGGTTCTCTGACTGCCCGCCGGGCCGGTGGCGGCGGGACGGTCGGAGGCTTCGCCGCGCCAGCGAACCGCAGAGGCCTCCAGCGACAGGGACAGGCAGCCCTCCTGATAGGCCTCCAGCAGGGGGGCCAGGGGTCCCACCAGCGCCCCGAGCCCAGAGGCGTTCCAGAACACCCCCTGGCCGGTCTCCAGGCGGGGCAGGCAGGCGCTGAACAGCCCGCGGCCGGCCCGCTGGTCCGGCCGCAGCTGGTCCTGCAACAGGCGCCGGGAGAGGGGATCGGGGGCCACCACCAGCAGATTGCCCACCCGCAGGCCATCGGACGGCAGGGGCCTCTGGGCTCCGGCAGCGGCGTTCTCCTGCACCACCAGATAGGCGCCGCCATCGGTGTGGGGTCCCCAGAACTGCCACCAGGTGCGGCGCTGTTCGCGCCACAGGCGGGCGGCCTGGGCCTCGCCGAGGCGTTCGCGCCAGAGGGCCGGGACCGGCCGCTCCGGGCTGGCGGGGAAGCTCTGCAGCAGGCTGCTCACCGCCATCAGCTGCTCCAGCCCCTGGGCCCGGGGCCGGGGCCAGCGCCACAGGGTCAGGCTCGGCAGCAGCAACAGCAGCAGCAGCGTGACCGTGGTGAGCGGCAGGGGCGGCAGCGGCAGCCGGCGGGGCAGCCGCGGCAGGGCCAGAGACGCCGTGGGTGGCCCCATCAGCGGTTGCGGCCCTCGCTGGAGCGGCGACGACGACGGTCCCGCCATTCCACGGTGGAGAGATAGATCACGCCCACGCTCACGAAGAGCAGCAGGGCGGAGGCGAGGCCCGCCAGCAGGGTGGTGGTGGGGAAGGCCAGATCAGAAACCGATGCTGTTGTCACCGTTGCGGCCCCAGACCACCATGGCGATCGAGAAGGTGAAGATGGCCGCCAGGGCGGACCAACCAAGGGTGATCAACATCGGGCCCGGTTCAAGACTCCGCGCATGTTACCTACGCTGGTGTCCGGCAGCCGCTGCAGGCCCATGGTCGTTGCTCCCTCGAGAAGTCCCGCACCGATCGCCCAGCGCCGGTCCGAGCACTACCCCAGCGTCAACGTGATCGTGCTTGACGACGACGTCAACACCTTCCAGCACGTGGTGGAGGTGCTCGTGCGCCATCTGCCCGGCATGCAGCCCGACCGGGCCTGGGAGCTGGCCCACCGGATCGATGGCGAGGGTTCGGCGGTGGTCTGGAGCGGACCGCTCGAGCAGGGGGAGCTGTACCACCAGCTGCTCTCCGCCGAAGGGCTGACGATGGCACCCCTGGGCCACGGCTGAGCAGCACCCATGGCCCGGCTGGTGATCACCCACAGCACCTACGTGGAGGGCCTGATCCCGTTGCTGCGGCGGCTGGCGACGCTGCCGGAGATCGACACCATCACACCGGCGGTGATCACCCGGGTCAGGGGCCGCAGCGCCGGCCTGCGGCTGCGGGTGTCGAGCCCGATCACCGGGGGCCACAAGCTGCTGGCCCGCCGGGGCAGCACGGCCCAGGAGGTGTTCGTGGTCACCCGGCTGAGCCGGGACCAGCTGCAGGAGGAGCTGGATCGCCTGACGAGCTGAGCAGGCTGGTGGGGGCCACCCGTTCGTAGACGGCCGGGGTGCCGAAGCGGCCGTAGGCGCCGCTGTCGCGGAACCAGCTCGCCCCTTCCACCACCTGGAGGTCGTTGGGGTGCAGTCCCCAGCGGCGCTCCAGGTAGGCCGATGCAGCGGTCGCATCGAAGCGGGGCTGACCCCAGGCCACGATCGCCAGGGCCAGGGCGCGGATCCGCAGGGCGCCGGCGGGACTCTCCTGAATCTCCTCCTCCAGCAGGAAGGTGCGGAACGCGCCTTCGCTCTCCCCTTCCAGAGGGTATTTCTGCAGGTACAGCGCCCGGGCCCGGGGGAACACCGGACCCGGGGCGCGGGCGAGCAGGCGCTCGAAGGCCTGCTGGAAGCTCGAAGGCTCGCTGGTCACGGCGGCGGGGGAACGGATCCCCAGCATGCCGGCTCGAGGCGATCGGGCTGGGAGAAAGAGGGTGGACCGCCGTGCCGTCTTGCCCCAGTGTTCGACCTGGATGAACCAGAAGGGGAGTCAGGGGCGGGGCTTCGTTTCCGGCAATGAAGCCGGTTTACGTTGCCGTCGCTGAAGACTCCCCATGTCGAAAGGGAGTCAGATCAGAAAACTGTGAAAGGCAGTCACCAACACAGCAGTCCGGTCCCAGCTTAGGCGGGTTGGTGGGGGAGCGGCCAGATGGCCCGCACCTCGGCCAGCAGGCGCTGCCGCTGCAGCTCCCGCTCCTCCGCCGTGCTGCCATCCAGAAGCAGGGTGAGATGGCCCAGCTTGCGGCCCACCCCACCACCACGCTTGCCGTACCAGTGCAGATGGGCCCCCGGAAGCGCCTCCAGCGCCCGGCGGCGCGCCAGCTGCTCGTCATCGCCCGCCTCCGGCGCCAGCAGATTCACCATGAGCGCCCCGGGCACCGCCGCTTCGGTGGAACCCATCGGCAGGCCGGCGACGATCCGCACCTGCTGGGCGAACTGGCTGGTGCCGCAGGCCTCGATCGTCAGATGGCCGGAGTTGTGGGTGCGGGGGGCCAGCTCGTTCACCTGCAGCCCCGAGGGCCCGTAGAAGAACTCGATCGAGAGCACCCCCACGTAGTCGAGGGCCGTGAGCAGGGAGGCCGCGACGTTGCGGGCGAACACCTCGACCCGGTGGTCCACCGGGGCGGGGAAGAGCACCCAGTCGCAGACGCGCCGGTGCTGGTGGGTCTGCACCAGGGGGTAGCAGGCCACCTGGCCGTGCCGGTCGCGGCAGGCCACCAGCGCCAGCTCCTGCTCGAAGCCCACCAGTTCCTCGAGGATCCAGTCGTCCGGCTCGACGCGATCGAGCAGCTCCTCCAGCGCCCGCAGGTCGGCCACCGGCACCGTGCCCCGGCCGTCGTAGCCGCCACGGCTGGCCTTGGCCATCAGGGGAAAGGCGAAGCCGTCGGGCAGGCGTGGCAGCTCCGGCGGCTGCAGGGGACGCGCGGGACCCGCCGGCGGCAGCCCGTCCGTGTCGCTGGCCAGGGGAAGGGGAGGCTCCGGCTGGAGCACATCGGCCAGGGGGCACCAGCGGGGGGCGGGCAGATGCAGGTCGCCGAGCAACCGCCGCTGGCCCGCCTTGCTGACCAGGGGCCGGAGGGCGTCAAGACCCGGCAGGAAGCGCAGCCCCGGCGCCTCCAGGGCCCGCAACTCCTCGAGGGGGATCCACTCGTTCTCGAAACTGATGGCGCCGCAGCGGCCGGCCAGCTCCCGGGTGGCGTTCACGTCATCGACCGGCGCCAGCACCACACTGGCGGCGGCGCGGGTGGCCGGATCCTCGGCGCCGGGGGTCTGCACGTGCACGGCGACCCCGAGATCCCGGGCGGCCTCGGCCAGCATCAGGGCCAGCTGCCCGCCGCCGACGACGCCGATGGCATCGAGCGGTGCCGGCGTGGCCTGGGAAAGGGGGTCCGCGATGGTCTGCACCCTGGGGTCGGTGGCTCGAAGCGGCATCCAGCCTGCCATCAGGCCCTCACTGGAGCGGGTTCTCGGCGGCGAAGGCGTAGCGCAGCAGGCTGAGCAGCAGCACGATCAGGAACAGCGCCAGCCCCACGGTGCAGGCGTAGCTGATCTCCAGCTCGGAAAAGGCCTGGTCATAGACGTAGTAGACGATCGTGCGGGTGCTGTCGGCCGGCCCCCCCTGGGTCATCAGGTAGACCTCCTCGAACACCTTGGTGGCCCCGATCGCCGAGATCACCGCCACCAGGGTGATGTAGGGCCTCAGCAGGGGCAGGGTGATGTCCAGATGGCGGCGCCAGCCCTCACTGCCGTCGAGGGCCGCCGCCTCGTAGAGATCGGCGGAGATCCCCTGCAGGCCGGCCACGAAGATGACCATGTAGTAGCCAAGGCCCTTCCAGAGGGTCACGAGCATCACCGAGGGCAGGGCCAGGCCGGTGGAGGTGAGGAAGCCGATCGGTGAGAAGCGGTCCCCCAGCAGGGCGCCGAGCCAGCCGTTGACCAGGCCGTTCTCGGCGTAGAGCCAGCGGAAGGCGATCGCCGCCACCACCAGCGACACCAGCACCGGGGTGTAGAAGGCGCCCCGGAACCAGTGGATGCCTGGCAGCTGGCGGTTGACCAGCACCGCCAGGGCCAGGGATCCGAGCACGATCGGCGGCACCACCCCCACCAGATAGAGGAAGGTGGTGCCCGTGACCTTCAGCAGCATCGGGTCGGCCAGCAGGCGGCGGAAGTTGGCCAGGCCCACAAAGGTGAGCGGCTCGCCCACATCCAGCCCGGTGCGGGTGAAGCTGATCACCAGGGCCATCGCCGCCGGGATCAGCACCGACACGGCGAGCAGCACCAGGGCAGGGGTCAGGAACGCCCAGGCGGAGCGGGTGGCTGCCGGTGCGGCGGGGGTGGATGGGGCCATGGGGGCATCCTGCCGGAGCCGGGGCGATGCACAATCGGAACCGAGGCAGGAGCCCCCTTGGTGCCGCCCCACCCCTTTCCCCATGACCCCAACGCCGACGCCGAAGCAGGTGCTGCGGGAGGTCTTCGGCTACGACGCCTTCCGCGGTCCCCAGGCCGCCATCGTCGAGCACGTCTGCGCGGGTGGGTCGGCGCTCGTGCTGATGCCCACCGGCGGCGGCAAGTCGCTCTGCTATCAGATCCCCGCCCTCTGCCGGCCGGGCACGGCGGTGGTGGTCTCGCCCCTGATCGCCCTGATGCAGGACCAGGTGGGGGCGCTGCGGCAGGCGGGCGTGCGGGCGGCCGCCCTGCATTCCGCCGAGAGCGGTGCCTCGGCCGCCGCCACCTGGCGGGAGCTGCAGGCCGGCGGGCTGGATCTGCTCTACGTGTCGCCGGAGCGGCTGTTGAACGGCGATCTGATCGAGCGGCTCGCCGATCTGCCCCTGGCCCTGTTCGCCATCGACGAAGCCCACTGCGTCTCCCAGTGGGGCCACGATTTCCGGCCCGAATACCTGCAGCTGGTGGTGCTCGCGGAGCGCTTCGGCGCCGTCCCCCGCATCGCCCTCACCGCCACCGCCGATCCCCGCACCCGGACTGAGATCGTGGCGCGCCTGGGGCTGGAGCAGGCGGCGGTGTTCCTGGCCAGCTTCGATCGGCCCAACATCCGCTACCTGTTGCGGGACAAGATCGAGCCGAAACGGCAGCTGCTGGACTTCCTGGCCAGCCAGCGGGGCCACGCCGGCATCGTCTATGCCCGCTCCCGCAAACGGGTGGAGGAGTTCGCCGCGCTCCTGGCGGCCGAGGGCTACGACGCCCTGCCGTATCACGCCGGCCTGGCGGCGGAAACGCGCAGCGCCGCCCTGGAGCGCTTCCGCCACGGCAGCGGCGTGATCGTGGTGGCCACCATCGCCTTCGGCATGGGCATCGACAAGCCGGACGTGCGCTTCGTGGCCCATGTGGACCTGCCCAAGAGTCTGGAGGCCTATTACCAGGAAACGGGCCGGGCGGGCCGCGATGGCCTGCCCGCCATCGCCTGGATGGTGCACGGCGGAGCCGACGTGCCACCGCTGCGCCGCTTCATCGAGGAGTCCGACGCCGAGCCCGCCCAGAAGCGCATCGAGCATGGCCGGCTGGACGCCCTGATCGGCTTCGCCGAGGCCTCCGGCTGCCGCCGCCGGATCCTGCTCAGCTATCTGGGCGAAACGGGCAGCGCTGACTGCGGCAACTGCGACGTCTGCCTGGAGCCGACCCAGGGCGTGGACGTGACCGAGCCGGCCCGGAAGGCCCTTTCGGCCGTCTACCGCACCGGCGGCCGCTTCGGCGCCGCCCACCTGGTGGACGTGTTGCTGGGGGGCGATACCGCCCGGATCCGCAGCCTCGGCCATGACCAGCTGGGGGTGTACGGGATCGGCAGGGAACTGGACCGGCTGCAGTGGCGCAGCCTGTTCCGCCAGCTCACCGCCAGGGGCTACCTGGTGGCGGCCGCCGATGGCCACGGCGGCCTGCAGTTCGGCGACGATGCCCTGGTGCGGCCGCTGCTGCGGGGGGAGTCGCGCCTCGAGGTGCGGCTGCCGCCTCCGACCCGGGAACGTCGGCGGGGCCAGGCCCCCTCGGGTACCGCGACGCCAACGGCCGGCGCGGAGTCCGCCGCCGATCCGGACCTCCTGGCGGCCCTCAAGGCCTGGCGGCTGGAGCAGGCCCGGCAGCAGCGCCTGCCCCCCTATGTGGTCTTTCACGACCGCACGCTGGTGGCCATCGCCGAACGCCGTCCCACCGGCCTCGATGAGCTCGCCGGCCTCACCGGCATCGGCAACGCCAAGCTGGCCAGCTACGGCGAAGCCGTGCTGGAGGTGGTCAGGCGCCTGTCGCCCCAGGCCTAGCCTCGGACCACCCTCGCCCTTTCCTCCGTGCCGCAGGAGTACCGCACCATCACGGTGTCCCTCGCTGCCGATCCCTACCCGGTCCTGATCGGTGGGGGCCTGCTCGGGGATCTCGGGTTCTTCCTGCTGGAACGGGGGATCCCGAGCGGCACCAGGGTGCTGATGGTGACCAACCCTGACGTGGAGGGGTTCCATGGCGCCCGGGCCCTGCAGAGCCTGGAGGCCTCCGGCTTTGTGGTGCGGACGCTGGTGATCAAGGCGGGTGAGGAACAGAAGAACCCCGCCACGGTGGCGGCCATCCACGACGCCGCCTTCGCCCACCGCCTGGAGCGGAGCTCCCTGATCGTCGCCCTCGGCGGCGGCGTGGTGGGGGACATGGCCGGCTTCGCCGCCGCCACCTGGCTGCGGGGCATCGCCGTGGTGCAGGTGCCCACCACCCTGCTGGCGATGGTGGATGCGGCCATCGGCGGCAAAACCGGCGTGAACCACCCCGGCGGCAAGAACCTGATCGGCGCCTTTCACCAGCCGAAGCTGGTGCTGATCGATCCCCTGGTGCTGGCGACCCTTCCGGAACGGGAGTTCCGAGCCGGCATGGCCGAGGTGATCAAGTACGCCGTTATCGGCGACGCGATTCTCTTCCGGGATCTGGAGACAGCCGCCGACCGCGATCCCCGGGGGGGACTGGCCAGCCTTGACGCCATCGGCCCGGTGCTCCTGCAACGGCTGCTGGAGCGCTCGGCCGCCGCCAAGGCCCGGGTGGTGGCGGCCGACGAACGGGAAGGGGGACTGCGGGCGATCCTCAATTACGGACACACCCTGGGCCATGCGATCGAGAACCTCAGCGGCTACGGCACCTGGCTGCACGGCGAGGCCGTGGGTCTGGGCATGCTGGCGGCCGGCGACATCGCCGTGGCGATGGGGCTCTGGAGCCAGGCGGATCAGGACCGCCAGCGCCGTCTGATCGCCGCCGCCGCTCTGCCCATGGACTGGCCGGCCCTTGATCCGGGGGCGGTGCTGGCCTCCCTGCAGGCGGACAAGAAGGTGCGCCAGGGGAAGGTGCGTTTCGTCCTGCCCACCGGTGTGGGCTCGGTCACGATCCGCGATGACGTCGATCCCGCCACGATCAGGGCCGCCCTCACGGTCGCCACTTCGATCGGCGCCCCCTGACATGGCCGCCCGATCCGTGGGGGTCCACCGGGGATCGCCGCGCCGGAGCGGGGTTCAACCGTGGTCTTTCGCTGACAGGGAAGGCGCGATCCCCCCGGATCAGAGACCATCACCGGAAGGTTTTATTCACCACGGCCCATGAGAAGTCGTCCCAGCCGGTTCAAAAACATGCTGAGCCAGCCCCTGCGACGACTCGGCGCCCTGGCCAGAACCATCGGACTCGGGGGCCAGGGGGAGAGCGCCGAGCCCGACCCATCCGCGCCTCCGGTGGAGCCGCCCCAGGCGGCCACGGAGCCGGCGCCGGCGCTCTCCAGCCCGCCAGCCACGCCGGAGGAGAGTGGCGGCGGGTCCAGCTGGTTGGCCTTCGTACCCCGCGATCCCCAGTGGTCCCAGGTGCGCTGGTTCATCGAGCCGTCCGACCGCAGGCGGGCCCAGGCTGAAGGGGCCACCCAGCTGTGCCTGCGCGTCGCCGATGTGACCGGCCTCGATGGCGGGTCCACCCATCCCCACACCCTGCAGGAGGTGGTGGTCGACAGTCAGGCCAGCGAGTGGTACCTGCCGGTACCCCTCTCCGGCCGTGATTACCGGGTGGAGCTGGGCTTCCGCAAGGGCGGCAGCGGCGGTTGGATCTCCATGGCCTTTTCCGCCACCGCCCATGTACCGGTCCTGGATGGTCCGGCCCTGACCACCCCCGATCCCTTCGTCGCCTTCTCCATGCCTCCCGCCGCCGAGCCGGCGCCCGGGGCTGCGCCCACCCGGGAGATCGTCAACGATCTGCATGAACGGCTTTATCAGAGCGCCACCAGCCCGTGGCGCCGCCTGGGCCGCGGCTCGGAGGCCTTCCACGAAATGGATTCCGCCGCCGGCCTGCACGGGAGCGCTGAATTCTCCGCCTCCGGTGCGGGACCCTGGGCCTCCGGCCGCAGCGGATCCGGCATCGGCGGGGTGGCACCTCGCCAGCGTTCCTTCTGGCTGGTGGCCGATGCCGAACTGATCGTCTACGGCGCCACCGACCCTTCGGCACGCCTAAGCATCGGCGGTGAGGAGGTGCCCCTCTCGGCCGACGGCACGTTCCGTCTGCAGGTGCCCTTCCGTGACGGCCAGCAGCTCTACCCGATCGAGGCCCTGGCCGCCGATGGCGAACAGAAGCGCAGCATCACCATGGAGTTCCGCCGCACCACCCCGCACGCCAACGTCAATCCCCGCGAGGAAGCCCAGCCGGAGTGGTTCTGAGCGGCCTCAGTGGCTCTCCCGCAACTCCTCGGTGCAGATGGTGATGCACTCACCGTCGTCAAGGGAGCAGGTGGTAATGCAGGCGAAGTAACGCTCGACGGGGTCATCGTTCCAGGTCCGATCCCCGGTGATTCGATCGCCCGAAGAAGGCAGGGCCCGATCAGCTCCTGGATCCTGCAGAACCCTGTCCATGGCCGCTCCTCTGGATGTCTGTTCAACCTAACCTCATCGCCAGTTATCACCCGATCGATTGAGCAGGAATGCTCAATCCTTTGTGTGGGGATGTAAAGGAGGCGGCAGATGTAAAGGTGGCGGTAGATGTAACGATCCGTTGAGATGCGGCGCTGATTCCTGGGCTCATGGCATCGGAGGCTGGAGGAACAGGGGCTCCGTGGATGGGGTCGGCGGCACCCCATTGCGGCGCAGGGCGATCCAGCGGAACTCGCCGAGTCCGGCGGGATCCACCAGCCGCAGCAGGGTCTCCCTGCGCTGCAGCAGGTCCGCCAGCGGCGTGCCGCTCTCCTGCTGGAGGCCGTGCAGTCGCTGGGCCAGCCCGAGGGCCAGCAGGGCCTCCCCCTGACGGCAGATGCCCAGGGTCTGCCAGCCTCCGGCCCGCGAGGCGGCCTCCAGGCTTTCCAGGCAGAGGTGGGCGGTCAGGTCCCAGTGGCCCGGCTCCCGCAGCGGGTCGTCGCTGGCCCGCTGGCTCCGGTAGGCCATCAGGGTGCCGTTGCTGCGCTGGGGCGCGTAGTAGCGCCGGGCCTCGTGGGCATAGTCGATCACCAGCAGCCAGCCCTGGAGGAGCGCTTCCCCGCAGGAGGCCAGCCAGGGGGCCAGACCGGGATGGAGCTCGCTGCACCAGCCCTCCGGGCGCCGTTCATCGAGGGGCAGCAGGCCAAGGTCTGCCAGGGGCTCCAGCAACGCCCCGGCCAGGGGCTCGCCCGCCTCCAGGCGCAGGACATCGCCATCGAGAACGACCCGCTGGCGGCACCAGCGCCCGCCCCGGCGCTCGATCCGCTCCACGGCCAGGGCATCGAGCACCTCGTGGGCCAGCACCACGCCGCGCAGCGGTGCGCCCGCCAGAGGCAGGCCATCAGCCCAGCGCACGGGCAGGGGGC
>NZ_JAYGHZ010000001.1:0-26419 GCF_034931285.1 Synechococcus sp. BA-120 BA3 | reverse complement strand
CCGCATCCCGGGAGCTCTGCTCCAGAGGTGACAGCACCGCGGTCATGGCGCTGGGCCTGGTCAGTGGCTCGCAGAGGGGGGCCAGATTTCGTGTCGCATCTGGACCAGTTTTCGCTGTCGCCTGACAGATCCAGCCGGTGGCCAGCAGGCCACCAATCGGAAGATTGGCACCAGAGAACCACCAGGATGGGGAGGGCTCCAGGGGGACCAACTCCAGCAGGGGCAAGGCCTCCCCCAACAGGGCGGCGCAGGGATGGGGATCACAGTGAGCCTGTGGCTCATGCAGCAGCGGATTGGAGAATCGAGCGACCTCCAATCGCCAAGGACCTGATGCAGGCTGCTGATGCATCATTCGAACAACAGGACAGGCCTCATCCCATCCCCATGCATGAAGGACCGTTTGTGGACTTCAGGCCATTCCATCGACCAGGCCATCAGGCGAATCCATCTCCTTCTTTGAGATTAGATCAACACGATGGCTGATGGCGCATCATTGCTGATCACGGACAGGATGCGACATCAATCTCCATGCAGCGCATCATTGGCATGGCACGAAGTTGCAGAGAGTTGTCACTGGAGTGACAGAATTCTGTCACTGAGGTTGGTGCATCGGCATCGCCTTGCTGTTGCAGGGAAGGATTGAGGGATAACATTGGCCAGCCACGAACAGAATCCGGCCATGATGGTTCCGGCACCGGGAGATGACATCCTTGATCCCGAGAATTCTGCAGATGGTCGTGATGCCTCTGCACAGGATTCTGAACATGGTGGGCAGCCTGATGAGGAAAGCACAGATACCCAGCGCAAGGTGCTGCAGATCGTCGGCATCGGTGCATCAGCCGGTGGGCTCGAGGCCCTGGAGGCCCTGCTTGGCAGCCTCCCTCCCGATGCCAGGCCGGCGTTCGTGGTGGCGCAGCATCTCTCCCCGGATCGCCGCAGCCTGCTGGTCGAGCTGATGTCCCGCTGCACCCCCCTGCAGGTCAGGCAGGCGGTCGACGGTGCCGCCCTGCTGCCAGGGACCGTGAGCATCGGACCGCCGAACCACGACATCCGCGTCGACCGGGAGCGTCTGGTGGTGAGCGACCCCGAGCCACGCTTCGGGCCGAGCCCCAGCATCGACCGCCTGTTCGATTCGATCGCCGAGCATTGGGGTGAGTGTGGCGTGGCGGTGGTGCTCTCCGGCACGGGGTCCGACGGTGCCCGCGGCCTCGTGGCCGTCAGGACGGCCGGAGGGCTCACCATGGCCCAGACCCCTCACAGTGCCCGATTCGCCGGCATGCCCACCGCCGCCATCACCCTGGGGGGGGGCCGAACTGGTGCTCGAGCCCGCCGCCATCGGCCGGCGCCTCGGAGAGCTGTTGCCCCCCTCCGGCCAGGACCCTGCAGACGGTGGCCTGGGTGAGAACGCCGATCCAGTCAACGTGTTCAGTTTTCTGGCACGGCTGAGGCACCTCACCGGCATCGACTTCTCGCAGTATAAGGCCGCCACCGTGCGTCGCCAGCTGCAGCGACGCATGACGATCTGCCAGAAACCCAGCATCGAGGAGTACCTGAAGCTGCTGGAAACCGACAGCCGCGAATCCCTCGCCCTCGTCAAGAACCTGCTGGTCTCGGTCACCGCTTTCTTCCGTGATCCGGCGATGTTCGCCGCGCTGGCCGAGAAGCTCGGCCACTATGTCAATGAATGGCCCGGAAGGTATCGGCTTCGCGTCTGGGTGCCGGGCTGCGCCACCGGGGAGGAGGCCTACTCCCTGGGCATGCTGATCAGCGAGGTGCTCGGCCACCCGATGAATCTGGCCGACCATCTCAAGATCTTCGCCACCGATCTCGACGAGGAGAGCCTGGCGGTGGCACGCCGGGCTACTTACCCCGCCGTGGATGCCGAGGCCATCCCGGAGGGACTCCGGACCCGCTTCGTCAGCTTCGTTGACGGCGAACTGACGATCAATGAGTCACTGCGCCGCTGCCTGGTCTTCGCCCGTCACAACATCGCCGAGGATCCCCCCTTCCCGCGACTGGATCTGATCTCCTGCCGCAACACGCTGATCTACTTCAATCCCCCGTTGCAGCGGCGAACCCTGGTGATGTTTCACACCGGCCTGGTGCCGGGAGGGCTGCTGTTTCTGGGCCCTTCGGAATCTCCCAGGCTCAACCCCGCCGGCTTCACCGCCCTCGACGGCGCCCATAACATCTTTCAGCGCACGTCCGAACCCCAGCCCGTCGCCATCGCCTCCAGGGCCCTTTCCGCCCTGTCAGCGCCGTCCGTGCCCGGTCAGGCCTCCAGGCCGGCAGCGCCGCCGGACACCCTGCCCGAGGAGCACACCGCCACCCTGGAAGCGCTGGTGCGCAGCAGCTGTCCCGCCTGCGTGGTCGTCGATGACAACCACGAACTGGTGGAGGTGATCGGAGAGGTGGCGCCCTACTGCCGGCTGCCCGAGGGCCAAATTTCGACCGCGGCCACCGCGTTCCTGCTGCCGGAGCTGCAGCTGGAGGCCCGGGCCCTGGTGCTGCTGGTGCGGGCCGAGGGACAGCCCGTGCGCAGCCGGCCGCTGCTGCTGAAGGAGTCCGGGCTTCTGTTGCGGCTGGAGGCCCGCCCACTGAGGGTGCGCGACCGTCAGTTCACCGTGCTCAGCTTTCTGCCGGAGCGCGACGCCCCAGAGGAGAACGCTGGCAGCGACGATGTCCGGGAGCGTGATAACGACTTCGAGCGGGAGATCTCCCGTATGGAGAATGATCTGCTCAGCAGCCAGGAGTCGCAGCGCAGCTCCATGGCCCAGCTTGAAGCGGCGAACCAGGAACTGGAAGCTTCGGCGGAGGAGCTGCAGGCCTTCTCCGAGGAGCTGCAGTCGGCCAACGAGGAGTTACAGGCCAGCAACCTGGAGCTGGTGAGTCTCAACCATCAGCTGCGCATCCGCAGCGAGCAGCTGCAGGCCTTCACCTCCGACCTGGAAAACATCCAGAACTCCCTGACCCAGGGGATGGTGATCGTGGACCAGGCCGCCAACGTCAATCGCTACACACCGCTGGCGGTGCGCGTCTTCGGCCTGGTGGAGGCCGACATCGGCAGGCCCCTGCTGGGCTGTCCCACCACCATCCCGCTGCCGGGGCTGAAGGAGGCCCTGCGGGAGGTGCTCTCCGGCTCCCCACGCCGGGTGATCGAAGCCGTGAACGACGAGACGGCCTACCTGGTGCAGGTGCTCCCCTACCGGGAACAGGACGGCCAACAGCGCGGGGCGATCATCTCGCTCACCGACGTCTCCGAACTCCGGGAGATGCGCCGGGCCGCCGAAGCCAGCCTGGTGGGGGAGTTCGCCAGTCTCACCGACACCCTTGAGCAGGCCGTCTGGAAACGCGACATCAGCCTGCACCGCCTTCTCTACGCCAGCCTGCGCGTCCTTCCCCTCACCGGCTGGTCTCCGGCCGAGCTGTGCGCCCAGCCGCAACTGCTGGATGAGGCCATCAATCCCGACGACAGGGAGCGGGTATGGAGCGCCCGGGACCCGCAGCGACCCGGCTGGACGGTCAGCTTCCGCCTGATCACCCGCGACGGGCGGCGACGCTGGCTGACGGAGACCGCCAAGGTGATCGACGATGGCCGGGAACGCAGCGTGGTCGGCACCCTCAGCGACGTCACCGACCAGCGGGAATCGGAGGAAGAGGCCCGTCGTCTCTCCGATCTGTTCGAGACCCTGATCAGCAGTCCCGGCCTGGCGCTGGCCGTGCTGAACACGGACCGGCGGGTGGTGCGGGTGAACGAGACGCTCTGCGGCCTGCTGGGCTTCGAACGCGACACCCTGCTGGGGTCCCCCGCCTCCCTCTTCTGCGTGTTGCCGCCCCTGCCGAAGCCCGTGCCGGAGGAGCAGCAGGCCGCCTCAGGGCCACCGCTGAACACCACCCTGCCGCTGCTGCATCGCGATGGCCGCACCCTGCCCCTCCCCGCGCAGATCTGGCAGCTGCCGCCGGCTGGGGATTCGCGGATCGTGATGCTGATCCTTCCCCCACCGACGCCTCAGTCCTGATCGGGCCGCAGCAGGGCCCGCAGGCGGCGGGCCAGGGCCTCCAGCGGCGGGCCGTCGGGGGGGCAGGGGCTGCGCAGCCCGGTCGCCCCATCCATCCAGACCGGATGGCTGCCCTGCCAGAGCAGGGGCTGGTCCTCCCTCTGCCGCCAGGCCAGGGTGAGGTTGAGCTCCGCACCGCTGCGGTAGATCTCCAGCTCCAGGTCTTCCGCCGGCAGCCGTTCGCCCTCGGGGCTGCGGGCCTCCAGCCGCAGGCAGAGATCGGGGCCGTCTCCCCCCTCGGGAGCCACCACCGCGTGGCGCAGGGGTTTGCGGCAGAGGTCGGCCGCCGCCGCCACCAGCTGGCACAGGTCGGTGTTGGCGCTGCCGATGGAGGACTCAGGCGACGGCATCGATCGCCATCACCTCCAGGGTGAGCGGGCCGGCCCGGAAGCCCGGATTGGCGGAGCCGTCGTCGCCGAACTTCGAGTGCAGGATCTGCAGCCGGGTGATGCGCCCGGCATCGAAGCGCAGGGGCAGGCCGAGGGGCAGGGCCTCGATCGGTCTGGCCCGGATGGATGCCCGCAGCTGGGCGAAGGGGATCCGCACCCGGCAGGGGCCCTCGGGCTCGGTGGCGAAGTTGGCCACCCAGCGCACGCCGCCGGGGATCATCTCGGTGAGACCCGCCACCCCGTCAGCGCAGGCCACCGCCAGCTTGTAGTGGCGGCCGTCGCCCCGGAGCTCCAGCTCAAAGGCAGCCTGCTCGGAGAGATCGAGGGGCGGTGAGAACACCGGTGAGCGGCAGCTCACGAAGCCGCCGCCGTCCTCCACCACCTCCGCCTCCAGCCGCAGCCCGCGGCTGCTGACCGTGCACAGGCCCGTGCTGCGGCCCCCCATCACCGTGTCGTTCAGGGCATGCCAGCCACTGAAGCCATCGCCGCGGATCACCTGCATGGCACCCCTCAGGCGCCGGGGAGGTCGGCGGCGGCGGCGGCATCGGCCAGGATCACCACCACGCCGGCGGGCCGCACCAGCCGGGCGGGGGTGCGCTCGGCGGGCTCGACCGGATCGAGCAGACGGGCGAGGGCCTGGCGTTTGCCGGCGCCGCTGACCAGGAAGATCACCCGCCGGGCGGCCGAGAGCACCGGCGCCGTCAGGGTGATGCGGGGCAGTCCCTTGCCTTCCCCGATGGTGACCGGGCGGTCGCAGACGCCGGGGGCCGCCGTGCCCGGAAACAGGGAGGCGGTGTGGCCGTCATCGCCCAGGCCCAGCAGCAGCACGTCGAAGCGGGGCAGGGCGCCGGGGCAGAGCACCGCCAGCTCAGTCGCGTAGGCCTCGGCGCTGGCCTGGGGGGTGGGGCGGTCGGTGGGCACCGGGTGGAAGCGGGCGTGGCTGGCCGGCGGGTGGGCCAGCAGGGTTTCCCGCAGCATGCGGGCATTGCTGGAGGGGTCGTCGGCCGGCACCCAGCGTTCGTCCCCCAGCAGCACATCGACCCGCTCCCAGGGCAGGTGTTCCTCGGCCAGTCGGGCGTAGGCCGCCCGGGGCGTTTCACCGCCCGCCAGGGCGATCTGGGCCCGGTCCCGCTCGGCCAGGGCCAGATCGATGCCGGAGGCGATCTGCTCGGCCGCCTGGCGCGCCAGGTCTTCGGGGCTGGCGGCGACGATCAGCTGGTAGCGGGTGCTGGGTTCGGTCAAACGAGCCACTCGGTGTGGAACGCGCCGGGGCGGTCCGTGCGCTCATAAGTATGGGAGCCGAAGCAGTCGCGCATGGCCTGCACCAGGTTCTGGGGCAGGCGGCCGGTGCGGTAGCTGTCGATGTAGTCGAGGGTGCTGCTGAGGCAGGGCACGGGGATGCCCGCCAGGGCCGCTCCGGCCACCACCTGGCGCAGCCCCGCCAGCCTCTGGTTGACCTGGGCGGCGAACCAGGGATCCAGCATCAGGTTGGGCAGGGACGGATCGGCGCCGTAGGCGTCCTGGATGCGCTGCAGCAGCCGGGCCCGGATGATGCAGCCCCCCTTCCAGATCTGGCCGATGGCCGAGAAATCGAGGTTGTAGTCGTGCAGCTTGGAGGCCTCCTGCAGCAGGGCCATGCCCTGGCCGTAGCTGGCGATGCAGGCCAGGATGCAGGCATCCCGCAGCGGCGCCATGCCGGTGGCCGGCTCCCCGAGCGGGAAGCTGTGGGGGGCGGGGGCGTGCAGCACCGCTTCGGCCGCCATCCGCTCGCTGCGCAGGGAGCTCAGCACCCGGGCATTGAGGGCGGCGTAGATGGTGGGCACGGGCACGCCCATCTCGAGGGCGCTGACCACGGTCCACAGGCCGGTGCCCTTCTGGCCGGCGGCATCGACGATCAGCTCCACCAGATCACCGCCGCTCTCGGGATCCTTGGTGCGCAGGCACACCTCGGTGATCTCCACCAGGAAGGAGGCCAGCTCCTCGGTCTGGTTCCAGCCGCCCAGCACATCGGCCATGGCGTCGCCGTCCATGCCGCCGATGCGTTTCATCAGGTCGTAGGCCTCGGCCAGGATCTGTTCGATGCCGTACTCGATGCCGTTGTGGACGGTCTTGACGAAATGGCCGGCACCGCCAGGGCCGATGTAGGTGACGCAGGGGCCGTCCTCCACCTGGGCGGCCATCTTGGTGACCAGGCTCTCGATGGCGTCGTAGGCCGCCTTGGTGCCGCCGGGCATCATGCTCGGCCCCTCCAGGGCCCCCTTGGCGCCGCCGGAGACGCCCATGCCGATGTAGCCGAAGCTCTTGCTCTCCAGCTCCTTGACCCGCCGTTCGGTGTCGGTGTACAGGGAGTTGCCGCCGTCGATCAGCAGATCCCCTTCCTCCAGCAGCGGCGAGATGCTGGCGATGGTGGCATCCACCGGATCGCCCGCCTTGACCATCATCAGGATGCGGCGGGGTCGCTCCAGCGCCGCCACGAACTCCTCGAGGCTGGCCGCCCCCACGATGTCCTTGCCGGCGCCACGTCCGGCCAGGAATTCCTCGGTCTTGGCGTAGGTCCGGTTGTAGACGACGCTCGAGAAACCGTTTCTCTCGGCGTTGAGGACCAGATTCTCACCCATCACGCCGAGGCCGATGAGTCCGAAATGCGCCTTGCCCATAGGAGCGTGACTGTCTTGCTTCCCCGCCACTGTGGCCAGCGGTCGGCGGAGCGTCGGTGTCCCGGGGAGGGATGTCAGCAACTGCTGGCCCAGCCCTCCCCCGGTGTGGAGCTCAGATCACCGTGCCGTCGGCGATCGTGCCGTTCTTCACCACCACGACGATGCCGTTGCGGATGTAGAAGTTGAGCTCCGGCCGGTCGGCCTCCTCGACCCGGTCCTTGTTGACGATGGTGACGTCGCGGCCGATGCGCACGTTCTTGTCGAGGATCGCCCCCTTCACCGTGGTGCCCCGGCCGACGCCGATGGGGGTGCCGCCCCGTTCCCGCAGCACCAGCCGTTCCTCGGAGGACTCGAAGAAGTCGGCCCCCATCACCAGGGTGTCCTGGAGCACCACCTCGTCCTCGACCCGGGAGCGCACCCCGAGCACGCAGTGGTGGATGCTGCAGGCCTTGAGCAGGGATCCCTCGCCGATGATCGACTGGGTCACCTGGGCGTCCTGCAGCTTGCTGGGGGGCAGGTAGCGGGGCCGGGTGTAGATGGGGAACTTCTCGTCGTAGAAGGAGAAGGCCGGGTTGGGCTGGTCGGTGAGGGCCAGGTTGGCCTCATAGAACGCCCCGATCGTGCCGATGTCCTCCCAGTAGTCGTCGAAGAGGAAGGTCTGCAGGTGATCCCCCTGGGTGAGGGAGGTGGGGATGATCTCCTTGCCGAAGTCGGTGGCCTCCGGATGGCTGGCCAGCAGGTCGAACAGGGTGTTGCGGTTGAAGACGTAGATCCCCATTGAGGCCAGGTAGGGCCGCTTGGCGGCCTCCTCGGCCGACAGGCCCAGGCTCTCGGTGTTCACCCGCATGGCCTCGAGGGCATCGCCCTTGGGCTTCTCGCTGAACTCCAGGATCCGGCCGTCGGAGGAGGTGCGCATCAGGCCGAAGCCCTCCGCCTGGGCCGCATCCACCGGCAGGGCCCCCACCGTCAGGTCGGCGCCGCAGTCGATGTGGTGCTGTACGAACTTGCTGTAGTCCATCCGGTAGAGCTGGTCACCGGAGAGGATCAGGACGTGGTCCACGTCCCACTCCTGGAACAGCCACTGGTACTTGCGCACCGCATCGGCCGTGCCTTCGAACCAGCTGGGGCTGTCGGGGGTCTGCTGGGCGGCGAGCACCTCGACGAAGCCCTGGCCGAAACCGGAGGAGAGGTTGTAGCTCATCGTCAGGTGACGGTTGAGCGAAGCGCTGTTGAACTGCGTCAGCACGTAGATCTTGTTGATCTCGGAGTTGATGCAGTTGCTGATGGGAATATCGATCAGTCGGTATTTCCCGGCGAGGGGAACGGCGGGCTTCGCCCGCATCTTGGTGAGGGGGTAGAGACGGGTCCCCGCACCGCCTCCCAGGATGATGGCCAGAACGCGTTTCATGAGCCCAGTCCTCGGTTCATGGCTGGCCAGACCGTACTGGAGCGTGGTGACGCGGAGCGCGGCGCTGCGGCTTCTCGGTTCATGTTCCGTTGCAGTGAATGGTGGGGCTGGAGCCGGTGAAGCGGGGACCCTCCCGGAGGCGGGGCTCAGGCCTCCGGTGGGTCGTCGTGAAGCTCGAAGAGGTCCTGCATCACCCCCATGGCCGCCCGCCGCTGCTGGCGGGGCTGGGGGGCCCGCAGCCGGGTGACCGGCGTGTGCAGGATCTTGTTGATGATGCCCTTGCTGAGGGCCTCGACCACCTTCCGCTCCCGGGCGGAGAGGTCCGGACCCATGCGGCTGAGGGCCTTCTGCAGCTCCTGCTCCCGGATGTCCTCCAGCTGGAGCCGCAGCCGGTTGACCAGGGGCACCGCCTCGAGGCCGTCCCACCATTCCAGGAACAGGCGTGATTCCTCGGCCAGCAGCCCTTCGGCCTCGGCGGCCATCTCCCGCCGGGCCTCCTGGTTGCGGGCGACCACCTCCTGGAGATCGTCGACGTCGAAACTGTCGACACCCAGCAGGTCGGCCGCATCGGCGCTGATGTTGCGGGGCACGCCGATGTCGATGAGCATCAGGCTGGAACGGCGGTTCAGCCCCTCCAGCCGCCGGGCCGTGATGATCGGCTCCTCGGCGCCGGTGCTGGTGAACACCAGCGAGCAGGTGCTCAGGCAGTGATCCAGGTCGTCCAGGGGACGGCACTGCACGGGCAGGGTGGGGAAATCGGCCGCCAGGGCCTCGGCCCGGGCGACGGTGCGGTTGAGCACCACCACCCCGCGGCAGCCCTTGGCCTGCAGGTGCTGCAGCAGCAGCCGGGCCATGCGGCCGGCGCCCACCACCGCCACCTGCTCCTGGTCGAGCGGCACCAGCTCATCGGTACCCCGGGCCTGGCCCACCTTCAGCTGGGCCAGCTCGACGGCCGCCGAGCTGATCGAGACCGCCCCGGTGCCCAGGTTGGTCTCGGTGCGGACCCGCTTGCCGGTGCTGACCGCCTGGTTGAGCAGGCGGTTGAGGATCGGGCCCACGGAGCGGTGCTCCTGGCCCAGCCGCACCATCTTCTTCACCTGGGAGAGGATCTGACCCTCCCCGAGCACCAGGCTGTCGAGCCCGGCGGCCACCCGCAGCAGGTGGCCCACGGCCTCCTCGTGGTGGTAGGTGAACAGGTGGGGGCGCAGCTCCTCCACCGCCAGACCGGACTGGCGGCTGAGGAAGTCGCCGACGGCGGTGATGCCCTGTTCGGGGTGGCGCAGGAGCGTGTAGATCTCCAGCCGGTTGCAGGTGCTCAGGATCGAGGCCTCGATCACCTGCTCATCCGCCCGCAGACGCTGGAGGGAGTCCTCCATGGTCTGCTCGGGGATGCTCAGGCGCTCGCGGATTTCCACCGGAGCCGTGCGATGGCTCAGACCGACGACGGCGATGTGCATGGAGGCGGGCTCCGAGGTCCGGACTCTGGTGGGATCAGCGCAGGGCGATGCTCTTGGCGCCCTCCTTGATGTGCACCGTATCGGTGAAGCGGGCGCTGCGGTCGAGGGTGCTGATGATCAGGCTGCTGGTGCGGGTGCAGTCGGCCTCAAAGACGACGCCCTTGAACAGCAGGCCGGGGGTGATGCCGCTGCCGGCGAAGACCACGTTCTCGCCGGAGGCCAGTTCCTCGGCCTCATAGACCTTGTCGACGTCGGTGATGCCCATCTCGTTGAGCCGGGCGATGTTGCCCTCCTTGGTGTAGTCGGCCCACTCGCTGGTCTGGGCGACGGCGGGGTCGTACACGAGCTGGCCCTGGAAATGGCCGCCGAGGGCCCGCAGGGCGGCGGCGGAGATCACACCTTCGGGGGCGGCGCCGATGCCCATCAGGCAGTGGGTGCCGGTGCCGGCGAAGCCGCAGGCGATGGCGGCCTGCACGTCACCGTCGCTGATCGGCTTGACGCGGGCGCCGGTGGCGCGGATCTCGGCGATCAGGTCCTTGTGGCGGGCGCGGTCCATCACCACAATGGTGAGTTCGCTGGGGGCCAGGCCCAGGACCTCGCTGAGGATGGCGATGTTCTCGGTGGCGCTCTTGCGGATGTCCACCTTGCCCTTGGCGGCCGGGGGCGCCGCCAGCTTCTTCATGTAGAAGTCCGGGGCATAGAACAGGCCGCCACGGTCGCTGGCGGCCAGCACGGCCATCGAGCCGTCCTGGGCATTGGCGCAGAGGTTGGTGCCCTCGCAGGGATCGACGGCGAAGTCGACGCCGGGGCCGGTGCCGCTGCCCACCTCCTCACCGATGTACAGCATCGGAGCTTCATCCCGCTCACCCTCGCCGATGACGATGCGGCCCTGCATGGCGATGCTGCCCATGCGGGTGCGCATCGCCTCGACGGCGGCCGCATCGGCTTCGTCCTTCTTGCCGAGCCCAGTCAGGTGGGCGGAGGCGATGGCGGCCTGCTCGACGACTTCGAGCAGTTCCTGGATAAGAGTGCGATCCACAACGGTCCGGCAGGGGGAGGGGCCTCAACGAGGGGCCGGCACGCCGGAGGCGGACCGCAGGCAAAGCGGGGAAAGATCCAGCCGCTGCAAGGCCTCTCGGAGTCGAAGCGGGGCCATCGTATCAGCGCGCCCGGGAGCACCCCGGGAGACCCATGGTGGGCCGCTCCTTACAATCCCTTCATTCTTCCGCTGCGGTGGCCGTCCATGAGCACCAAGCCCCTGGTGATCTCCCCGTCGATCCTTTCGGCCGACTTCTCCCGCCTCGGCGACGACGTGCGGGCCGTCGACGCCGCCGGTGCCGACTGGATCCACGTGGACGTGATGGACGGCCGCTTCGTGCCCAACATCACCATCGGCCCGCTGATCGTCGAGGCCCTGCGCCCGGTGACCACCAAGCCCCTGGACGTTCACCTGATGATCGTCGAGCCCGAGAAGTACGTGGCCGATTTCGCCAAGGCCGGCGCCGACATCATCAGCGTCCAGGTGGAGGCCTGCCCCCACCTGCACCGCAACCTCAGCCAGATCAAGGACCTGGGCAAGATGGCCGGTGCCGTGCTCAACCCCAGCACCCCCCTCGACACCCTCGAGTACTGCCTGGAGCTCTGTGATCTGGTGCTGATCATGAGCGTCAACCCCGGCTTCGGCGGCCAGAGCTTCATCCCCTCCCAGGTGGAGAAGATCCGCCAGCTGCGTCGCCTCTGTGATGAGCGGGGTCTGGATCCCTGGATCGAGGTGGATGGCGGCATCAAAGCGAACAACGCCTGGCAGGTCATCGAGGCCGGCGCCAACGCGATCGTCAGCGGTTCGGGGGTCTTCGGCCATGCCGACTACGCCGAGGCCATCACCGGCATCCGCAACAGCCGCCGCCCCGAACCGGCGCTGGTCTGAGGGTGACGTGGCCGCCCCCAACGGGCGGCCTTTTTGTTGGATCCCTACGGCTCAGCTGCCCAGGAACCAGCCGTAGCTGTGCAGGCCGATGCCCAGCAGGTTGACGCCGATGTAGCAGACGGCGATCACCACCAGGCCCGCCGAGGCCACCAGAGCCGGCCGGCGCCCCTGCCAGCCCCGGATCAGGCGGGTGTGCAGGTAGGCGGCGTACACCAGCCAGCAGATCAGGGCCCAGGTTTCCTTGGGGTCCCAGCTCCACCAGCTGCCCCAGGCCTCGTTGGCCCAGACCGCCCCGCTCACCAGGCCCACCGAGAGCAGCAGAAAGCCCACCGTGATCGTGCGATAGCTGAGGCTGTCGAGCTGTTCACTGATGCGGAAGCTGCTGCTGCTGAGCGCCATGGCACCGGGGCCATCGCTGGCCAGCCGGGCCTGGCGGAAGCCGCCGCTGCCGATCGAGCTGCTGCGCAGCTCCAGATCCTCGTTGCGGTCGACGAACAGCACCGCCACCGACAGCAGGGAGCCCACCAGCAGGGCGGCGTAGCTGACCATGATCACGCTGACGTGCATGACCAGCCAGCTGGAGCGCAGCGCCGGCACCAGGGGCGAGGCCTCCTGGAGGCGATCCGGCAGGGCGAAGCTGGCGAAGGCCACGCAGCCCAGGCCCATGGGCGTGGCCGCCGCCGCCACCAGCGGGTTGGGCCAGCTGCGCTCCACCAGCAGCTGGGTGAGGGTGCAGGCCCAGGCCAGGAAGCAGAGCGACTCGTAGAGGTTGCTGATCGGGAAGTGGCCCGATTCCCACCAGCGCAGCACCAGCTGGGCCGTCAGACAGAGATTGGCCGAGGCCACCAGGACCCTGACCACCGGGTTGCTGTGACCGCCGCTGACGGACCAGAAGGCGATGGGCAGCACCAGCAGGAGCAGGGCGAAGGCCGCGAGGCCGAGGCCGATGACCGGATCGTTCACCAAAGGAGCGGATCGAAACCGATCCACTTTGCCGTGCCGTCCCCCCGTTGGGGGCCTCAGCGGCTCGCCTGGCGCAGCAGCCAGAGCCCTCCGGCCAGGCCGATGACCACCGGCAGCCAGGCCGCCAGAAAGGGCATCAGGGTGCCCGTGATCCCCAGAGAGCTGAAGATGAAGGACATCAGGTAATAGCCGAAGATCAGCAGCACGCTGATGCCGAACCCCTGGCTGCGGCTGGTGCGGGAATTGGGTCGCACCCCCAGGCTGCTGCCGATCAGGCCGAACACCAGACAGATGGCCGGGAAGGCGAACTTCTCCTGGATCCGCACCCGCAGCCGTCGTGCCTCTTTGGTGTTGTTGGCCTCCAGCAGCAGCCGCTCCGCCGTCAGGGCCTGGCCCACGGTCATGGTGCTGGCGTCGGTGGGCAGCTGGGCCACCTCGATCGGGTCCCGGGAGAAGGGGTAGAGGTACCGGTCGAAGCTGGCGGACGTGGTGGTGCCGGTGGCGATGTCGATGTTGGTGATGCGGCCGTTGGTGAACTCCCACATTCCCCTTTCTTCATTCCATTTCCCAATCAGTGCCGTGAGCATTTGCCGATAGCCTTCGCGGCTGAAATCAAGCAGCGTCACATCGAACATCACACCTTTGACGAACTTCCTGGCAAAAAAGATATGGCTCAGGACACTGGCATTCTCGCCGTTGGGGAGCTTGACGTCGGTGAAGCGGGAGTAGAGGGCGTTGTCGCTCTGCTCGGTGGCAATCGCCTTGCCCAGGGCCCGTTCGAGGCTGTTGGTGGCCGCCAGATTCGCCCGCGGCACGATCGCGTCGTTGAACACAAAGGTGAGCAGGCTCATCACCAGGGCCAGGGCCAGGGCCGGCAGCACCATTCGACGGGTGCTCACCCCGACGCTGCGCAGGGCGGTCAGTTCGCTGCTCCCCGACAGCCGGCTGTAGGCCAGCAGGGTGGCCATCAGGGTGGCCATCGGGAAGGACAGCACCAGGAAGGAGGGCAGGCGCAGCAGCAGCACCCTGACGGCCGCCAGCACCGGCAGGCCGGACTCGGCCACCCGCCGCACCAGCTCGAACACCGCCCCCACCGAGAGGGAGACGGCCGTGAAGGCGGCGATGCCGAACAGCAGCGGGCCCAGCAGTTCCTGTAGGAGCCAGCGGTCAAGCAGGGGCAGATCCCGCCATCGCGGCACGCGTTTCCAGTCGCGCAGCCGTTCGCCACCCGGCAGCTGCAGCCAGGTGGGGCGCTTCTCCAGCAGGGCCCCCTTCAAAGCTGGAAGCCCTCGCCGAGGTAATGGCGCCGCACCAGGGGATCGTTGGCCACGGAATGGGAGGCACCGGAGGCAAGGATCCTGCCATCGGCCAGGATGTAGGCCCGGTCGGTGATCGCCAGGGTCTCGCGGACATTGTGATCGGTGATCAGCACGCCCATGCCCCGGCCGCGCAGGCTGTCGATCAGGGCCTGGAGATCGGCGACCGCCATGGGATCCACCCCCGCGAAGGGTTCGTCGAGCAGCAGGTAACGGGGGCCCTGGTCGCCCACCGCCAGCGCCCGGGCCACCTCACAGCGGCGCCGCTCGCCGCCGGAGAGCTGGTAGCCGCGGCGGTGCTGGAAGCCGCTGAGATGGAAGTCCTCGATCAGCACCTCCAGGCGCCTGCGGCGGCCGGCCGGATCCGAACCGCTCTCCTGCAGGGCGAGCATCAGGTTGTCGCGGACGCTGAGCTGGCGGAACACACTCGCCTCCTGGGGGAGGTAGCCGATGCCCAGGCGGGCGCGCCGGGGCATGGGCAGGTGGGCCACCGACTCCCCGTCCAGCAGCACCGCACCGCAGTCGGGGCGCAGCAGGCCGGTGACCAGGTTGAAGGTGGTGGTCTTGCCGGCCCCGTTGGGTCCCAGCAGCCCCACCACCTCCCCGGGGTGGAGATCCAGGCTCACGTCGGACACCAGGCGGCGGCCGGCGAGGGTGATCGCCACCCTCTCCAGAACCAGGCTCACGGCTTGGGGGGGGCAGGCTTGGCTGCGTCAGGCTTGGAGGTGCCCTGCTGCTGCAGGCGGAACTTGCTGAAGACCTGCTTGCCGGCCGGCGGCTCCGCCAGCATGCGTTCGCTGTCGAGTTGATACACCAGACGCTCCGCCCGCAGCCGCTGGCCATCGGTGTCGATCACATCGACATCCCCGGTGAGCACCAGACGCCCCTCGTTGCTGAAGTACTGGGCCTGGCGCGAGGTGGCCGTCATGCCGCGGTCGGCATAGACGATGCGCACGTTGCCCGTGGCGGTGACAATGCCGTTCTGGTTGTCGGCCTGCTGCACGTCGGACTCGATCGTGACCATGCCGGTGGCGGGCGCCTTCGGCTTCGGCGCCTGGGCCGTGGCGGCCGGGGCCTGGGCCGCGACGGGACTTGAGGGGAGCACCAGCAGGGCGGCGCCCACGAATCCCGCGGCGAGCACGAACAGCAGTGGTCGGGGGGGCAGGGTCAAGGTGGAAATCGTGGAGGCCTTGAGTGTGCTCAATGTACCGGCGCCGTGCCCGTTCCCCGCGCCAGTTCCAGGCGCGGCAGGGGCAGGCCGGAGAGATCGGCCTGCCCCTGCAGGGCCTCCAGCCGCTGGGCGGCCAGGAGCCGGACGGGCCCCAGGGCCAGCCCCAGGGCCTCATCGCCGCAACCCCGCAGCCGGCCCAGCCCCTCGCCCATCAGCACCGTGGCGCCACGGCGGTTGTCACGTTCGAGGTGCAGTTCGGCCACGGCGATCTGCAGCAGCCCCTGGAGCACGGGCCGCATCGGGCCCTGGGTCTCGTGCCAGAGCTCCTCGAAACCGTCGTGGCAGGCATACCATTCGGCCGCATTGAAGTGGTCGACGGCCTGCCGCAGGCGAGGGTCGGCCTGCAGCAGGGTTTCCTCATCGGCGGATGGGGCGCCGGGATTCAACGCTTGGCGGGCTTCTTCACCGGCATCTTGCGCAGCCGGATCGACTCGGGGGTGACCTCCAGCATCTCGTCGGGGCCGATGTACTCCAGGGCCCGCTCCAGGGTCATCTGGATGGGGGACTGGAGGGTGTCGAGCACCTCGGCACCGGCCGAGCGGATGTTGGTGACCTGCTTGGCCTTGCAGACGTTGAGTTCGAGGTCGGGCGGACGGTTGTGCTCGCCGACGATCATCCCCTTGTAGACCTTGGTGCCGGGGGTGATGAAGAACTGGCCCCGATCCTCGGCGCCCTTGAGGGCATAGAAGGTGGCAGTGCCTTCCTCGAAGGCGATCAGCACGCCGTTGCGACGGGCGTCGAAGTCGCCCTGCATGGGGCGGTAGTCGAGGAAGGAGTGGCTCATGATCCCTTCACCGCGGCTGGCGCGGATGAATTCACCCCGGAAGCCGATCAGGCCCCGCGAGGGCACCACGAACTCCAGCTGGGTGCGGCCGTCGCTGGTGGCCTCCATGTTCTGCATCTCGCCCTTGCGGATGCCCAGCTTCTCGATGCAGCTGCCCACCGCCTCCTCGGGCACGTCCATCACCAGGGTCTCGAACGGCTCGTGGGGGGTGCCGTCGATGGTGCGGAAGATCACCTGGGGCTGGGACACCTGGAACTCGAAGCCCTCGCGGCGCATCGTCTCGATCAGGATGCCGAGGTGCAGCTCACCGCGGCCGCAGACGGAGAAACGGTCGGGGGAGTCGGTGTCCTCGACCCGCAGGGCCACGTTGGTGAGCAGCTCCCGCTGCAGGCGGTCGCGCAGCTGGCGGCTGGTGACGAACTTGCCTTCCTTGCCCGCGAAGGGGGAGTCGTTGACGACGAAGGTCATCTGCAGGGTGGGTTCGTCCACCTTGATCAGCGGCAGGGCCTCGGGGTGGTCGGGGCAGGCGATCGTCTCGCCGATGTTGACCTCATCGAAACCGGCGACAGCCACCAGATCGCCAGCCCGGGCTTCGGGGATCTCCACCCGCTGCAGCCCCTGGAAGCCGAGCAGCTTGCTGATCCGGCCACGCTTGATGCTGCCGTCGTCGCGGATCAGGGCGACGTTCTGTCCGCCGGCGATCGTGCCGTTGTGGACCCGGCCGATCATGATCCGGCCGAGGAAATCGGAGTAGTCGAGGGTGGTGACCTGCATCTGCAGGGGCTTGGTGGGGTCACCCACCGGCGGCGGCACATGCCGCAGGATGGCGTCGAAGAGCGGCTTCATGTTGTCGCTCTCGGTGGCCATGTCGGGCTTGGCGTACCCGCCCATGCCGCTGCCGAAGAGATAGGTGAAATCGCACTGGTCGTCGTCGGCGCCGAGCTCGATGAACAGATCGAGCACCTTGTCGACCGCCTGCTCGGGATCGACCCGGGCCCGGTCGATCTTGTTGACGAAGACGATGGGCCGCAGACCCTTCTCCAGGGCCTTCTTGAGCACGAAGCGGGTCTGGGGCATGGGGCCTTCGTTGGCGTCCACGATCAGCAGACAGCCATCCACCATGCCCAGCACCCGCTCCACCTCACCGCCGAAGTCGGAGTGACCGGGGGTGTCGACGATGTTGATGCGGATGCCGTTGTAATCCACGGCGGTGTTCTTGGAGAGGATCGTGATTCCCCTCTCCCGCTCCAGATCGTTGGAATCGAGCACACAGGTGGGCACCGCTTCACCTTCGCGGAAGATGCCGGACTGCTCGAGCAGGGCGTCCACCAGGGTGGTCTTGCCGTGGTCGACGTGGGCAATGATCGCGATATTGCGTATCGGGGCGCCTTTGATGTCGCCGCTCATGGGAATGTCGTCCTGCGAAGGTGTGGGAAGGGGTTCGACGGAATCGAATCGACGGTGGTCGTCTCCAGGGAAACGGGGCGTTGATGGCGAGACGAAGAAGACATGTCGCTGCCAACGTTGCGTTCAGCTGGGCGTTTGAGGTGGGCGGGACAGAATGTCCAGGGCCCTGAACAGGGACCAACCAGCGCTCTGACGCTTCGTCATGGTTTTTGGGAAACCTTGCCGCGCCGGCCCGGTGGGACCTATGGCGAACGTTGAAGCGAATCTTGATCCTACTCCCACCCCCTCCTTCAAGCCCGGCGGCGGGTCCCCGAACCCGCCGGCTCAGCGGGCCAGACGCTGGGCCGGCTCGAACATCTCCAGGGCTTCGCTGGAACCTTCGAAGCGCCAGTGCCAGGGTTCGTAGCTCACGCCCTGCGGGTTGCCCCTGGGGAAGGAACGGACGAAATGGAAGCGGGCCGCGTGGCGATCGAGCCAGCGGTAGGCCTCGGTGGTCTCGAAGCTCTCCATGAGGTTGGTGGCCGGCAGGCGACCGTCCCCCAGATCCACGGCGAAGCCGGTGCTGTGTTCGGAGAAACCCGGCGGCGCACTCACCCGGGCCCGGTCGATGGACGTCTGGTTGCGCTCGGCCTTGACATCGAAGAACAGTTGCTTCTGCAGATCGACACTGCGCCAGGCACTGAGCACGGTGAGGACGACGCCGTCGGCATCGGCGGCGGCCCGCATGGCCTCTAGGGCCTGGGCCGCATCCGGCTTCAGGCTCAGGCCCGGAGCGATGGCCACCAGGTCGGCGCGATCGGCCTCGGGATAGGGAAAGTGGCCGAGGAGCCGGCCGTCCGGCCCGAGACGGGCGGACAGACCCGGCACCGGTGTGGGCGTGATCCAGGTGCGCAGCGGGCCGATCAGCAGCAGAACGGTGCCACCGGCCAACAGGGCGCCGGTGACCACGACCTGGGCGATCCGCCTGGGGAGGGAGGCCGGCCGGCGCGGGCGGGGCGTGGTGCGCCGGGCCAGCGGGATGTCGTCACCGAGGGGCATCACCGGGGGGAATCACCGAGGCGGAGGCGGACACGGCCCCGCTTCGAGCGTCACCGATCTTAGGTGGGGGGTCATTTCAGAGGTTTCTCTACCGGGCGCTCACCCGTCCGGCGGTGTTAGCTTCCGTCCCACATCCCAATGGCGGAGCAGGTTTCAAGATGTTGCGAGTGGCAGTCGTGGGCGGCGGCCCCAGCGGTTCCTGTGCTGCGGAAGTTCTCGCCAAGGCCGGCATCGAGACCTGGCTGTTCGAGCGCAAGCTCGACAACGCCAAACCCTGCGGTGGCGCGATCCCCCTGTGCATGGTCGAGGAATTTGACCTGCCGGAATCGATCATCGACCGCAAAGTGCGGAACATGCGGATGATCTCTCCCTCCAACAGGGAGGTGGACATCCACCTGGAGAACAGCAACGAATACATCGGCATGTGCCGCCGCGAGGTTCTCGACGGTTTCCTGCGCAACCGGGCCGCCGAACTCGGTGCCCATCTGGTCAACGGGCTGGTGCAGAGCATCGACACCGGCAGCCAGCGCCAGGGCCCCTACACCCTCCACTACGCCGACTACTCCTCCGGCGGCCCCACCGGTGAACTCAAGACCCTCGAGGTGGATCTGATCGTCGGCGCCGACGGGGCCAACAGCCGGGTGGCCAAGGCCATGGACGCCGGTGACTACAACGTGGCGATCGCCTTCCAGGAGCGGATCCGTCTCCCTGCCGAGGAGATGGCCTACTACGAGGATCTGGCCGAGATGTACGTCGGCACCGACGTCTCGCCGGACTTCTACGCCTGGGTGTTCCCCAAGTACGACCACGTGGCGGTGGGCACCGGCACCATGCAGGCCAACCAGTCCCTGATCAAGGGGCTCCAGAAGGGCATCCGCGAGCGGGCCAGCCGCCGGCTGCTGCGCGGCGAGGTGATCAAGGTGGAAGCGCACCCGATCCCCGAGCATCCCCGCCCCCGGCGGGTGGTGGGCCGTATGGCCCTGGTGGGCGACGCGGCCGGTTACGTCACCAAGAGCTCCGGCGAAGGCATCTACTTCGCCGCCAAGAGCGGCCGGATGTGTGCCGAGGAGATCGTCGCCGCCAGCGCCTCCGGCAGCCGCATCCCCACCGAGAAGGATCTCAAGGTCTACATCCGCAAATGGGACCGCAAGTACGGCGCCACCTACAAGGTGCTGGAACTGCTTCAGAACATCTTCTACAGCAACGATGCCGCCCGCGAGGCGTTCGTGGAGATGTGCGATGACAAGGACGTGCAGCGCCTCACCTTCGACAGCTACCTCTACAAGCGGGTGGTGGCGATGAACCCCTGGCAGCAGATCAAGCTCACCGTGCTCACCCTGGGCGCGGTGCTGCGGGGTCAGGCCCTGGCTCCCGCCGGTTACAAGCCGGTCCCCAGTGCCGTGCGTTCGGTCGAGGAGGCCGAAGCGATTCTGGCGGCTGCCGAGCCGCGTTCGGCGATGAAGCCGGCGGGCGTCCACGCCGTCACGCCGCCGCCCGTGGATCCCGATTCCGACGCCGTCAAGGAGCCCGTCCTGGTCGCCAAGTGAGAGCCAGGCCGGCCTGAGGACATCCTCAGGCCGGAGGACCTTTCGTCGGGGTGGGCCTTTGCGGCTGATCGGAGTCGCGGTCGAAGCGACTGACCATCAGCTTGTCGACCCGGTTGCCGTCCATGTCGACGACTTCGATGCGCAGGTCGTCCCACTCGAATCCGTCACCGGCCCGGGGGATGTGCTCGAGGTAGTGCATCACGAACCCCCCAAGCGTCTGGTAGCCGC
Source organism: Synechococcus sp. BA-120 BA3 (assembly GCF_034931285.1). Lineage (NCBI taxonomy): Bacteria > Bacillati > Cyanobacteriota > Cyanophyceae > Synechococcales > Synechococcaceae > Synechococcus > Synechococcus sp. BA-120 BA3. The sequence continues at coordinate 6,009 of NZ_JAYGHZ010000001.1, read as the reverse complement.
CCCGGACCTCGTCCGGCAGCCGGCCCTTCCCCACCAGGTCCTTGAAGTCGGCGATGTCCAGGGCGCCATCGAGGAGCCAGGAACCATCCTGGCGAACGATGATCATCGGGTCCTCCCGGTCCTGGCCGGTGGAGAGATCACCGACGATCGCCTCCATCATGTCGTTGAGGGTCACCAGCCCTTCGATGCCGCCGAATTCGTCGGTGACCAGGGCGATGTGGATGCCCGTGCTCTTGAACTGCTCAATCAGCTTCAGGGCCCGGGTGCTTTCGCCCACGAACAGGGGCGGCTGCAGCAGGGCTTCGATGTCACGGGGTCCGTCGCCGAGCTGGGCCGCCAGCAGGGTGCGGCCCCGGACCACCCCCAGGCAGTCGTCGAGGCTGCCGCGGGCCACTGGAAACAGGGAGTGATTCACTTCCATCACCCGCTGGAGATGGGCCTGGGGAGACTCGGCGAGATCCAGCCAGCAGATGTCGGTGCGGGGCGTCATGATCGCCTTGACGGGTCGATCGGCCAGGCGGAACACCCGCTCCACCATGGCGTGCTCCGCCACCTCGAACAGGCCGGATTCCGTTCCGCGGCGCAGCAGGGTCCTGATCTCCTCCTCGGTGATCTCCGGCTCACCGGTCTCGCCGATGCCCATCAGTCCGAGAAGGCGATCGGTGGAGGCCCCCAGCAGGTGGGCCAGGGGGGCCAGCCAGCGGGACAGGGTCCGCATCAGGGGCGCCACAGCGCAGGCGATGCGCTCCGGGTCGCTGAGGGCGATGCGCTTCGGCACCAGCTCCCCCAGCACCAGGGAGAGAAAGGTGATCAGGGTGACCACGATCCCCAGGGCGAGGGGTTCGGACCAGGGGCGCAGCGCCGGCACAGCCTCGAGCAGCGGCTGCAGCGACCGGGCCACCCGGGAGCCACCGAGGGCGCCGCTGAGGATGCCGATCAGCGTGATGCCGATCTGCACGGTCGAGAGGAAGTCGTTGGGGGAGCGGATCAGCTGCAGGGCCATGGCCGCGGGCCGGTGACCGCGCTCCGCCTGCTGCTCCAGCCGCAGGCGTCGGGCCGACATCATGGCCAGCTCGGATCCCGACAGGACGCCGTTGAGCAGGATCAGCACGCCGATCACCAGACACTCCAGCAGCAGCGACGACAGGGGCGACGACGGCGAAGGTGACGGCAATGGGGGTGACGGCACGGATGACGACAGTACGGAGGACGGCGGCAGGGAAACCGGAGAGCCCCCCTCTCAGCCACCCAGACGGCTGAAGTCGGCGAGCACCGAGGCCTGGTTCCGCAGCACGGCCAGCAGTCGCAGGCGGTTGCGGCGCACCTCGGGCTCGTCGCAGAGCACCATGACGCTGTCGGCGCCGTCGAAGAAGGCGGCCAGGGTGGCGCCGCTCTCCCCCAGCCTCCGGGCCAGGGGCTCGTAGCGGGCGGTGCCGCTGGCGGCGGCATGGACCGCCAGGCCCTCCAGCACCGCCAGCACGGCGGCCTCGCTGGGGGAACCGAAGAGATCCGGATCCACCACCCCGTCAGGGCTGACCAGATCCGCCGCCAGATCGGCCTGCTCGGCGAGCCGGGAGGCCCGCTGCACCACCGCCTGCACCAGGGGCAGGCTGCCTTCGCTGCGCAGGCGCCGCAGCAGCTCCACCCGGGCCCGGGCATCGGCCGGATCCCGCAGCAGCCGCTCCAGGGAGACCCCATCGCCCGCCACCGCCTGGACCAGATCGGCGCTGAAGCCCTCCTCCTCCAGCAGGCTGGCCAGCCGCTGGCGCAGGAAGTCGAGCAGGTCGGCGGCCAGGGTCAGGGGCTGCACCTCCAGCGAAGGCAGCAGCCGCTGCCAGTGGGCGGTGGCCTCGGTCATCAGGGCCACCAGGTCGAGCGACCAGTCCCGATCCCAGAGGATCTGCAGCAGGCCGTTGCCCGCCCGGCGCAGGGCATAGGGATCGGAGGATCCGCTGGGCCGCTCCCCCCTGGCGAAGATGCTGAGCAGCAGCTCCAGCCGTTCGGCCAGGGCCAGCACCGCCCCCGCCGCCGAGCCCGGCAGGGCGTCGCCGGCGCCGCGGGGCAGGTAGTGCTCCAGCACCGCCAGGGCCACGGCACGGGATTCGCCCTCCGCCAGCAGGTACTTGGCCCCCATCACCCCCTGCAGCTCCGGGAATTCCCCCACCATCTGGCTCACCAGGTCGTGCTTGCACAGGGGAGCGGCCCGGCGGGCGGCGACGGCGGCGGCCTCGCCCAATGGCAGGGAGCGGCAGAGCAGATCCGCCAGCCAGGCCAGCCGCTGGCTCCGGTCAGCCAGGCTGCCGAGGCCCTCGGCGAAGGTGACCCGATCGAGGGCCTTCACCCGCTCGGCGCTGCTCTGGCGGCGATCCGCCGCCAGGAAGAAGGCCGCGTCCGCCAGTCGCGCCCGCAGCACCCGCTCGTTGCCGCGCCGGATCGTGTCGGCGGCGGCGGCCAGGCCGTTGGAGAGGCACAGGAACCGGGGCATCAGGGCCTCCCCCGCCACCAGGGCCAGGGGATCGGCCGCTGCGTCCGCCAGGCGCAGGGGCACGTAGCGCTGGTGGGAGCGCATCACGGTGCTGAGCACCTCCGGAGGCAGGGCCAGGTACTCGGCGTCGATGGCGCCCTCGATCAGCCGCGGGGACTCCACCAGGTCGACCAGCTCGTCGAACAGGTCCTCCGGCAGATCCAGCTCGGCCCCCGCCGCCGCCGCCGCCGCCTCGAGGGCGGTGCGGATCACGGCACCCCTGGCCTGCCGGTCGACCTGGACATCGGCGGCCTCGAGGGCGGCGGCATAGCCCGCTGCGGAGGGGATCGTCACGGTCCCGGCATGGAGTCGGTGGCCACGGCTGAGGCGATCACTGGCCAGGGGCGGGTCCATGTCGGTGAGCGCCACCGGCACCACCGCCTCGTCGAGCAGGGCCACCAGCCAGCGCAGGGGCCGGCTGAAGCGGCCATCACCGGCGCCCCAGCGCATGAAGCGGCGCCCCTGCAGGGAACGGATCCAGCCCGGGATGCAGCCGGCCAGCACCTCGGCTGTGGGGCGGCCGGCCTCGGTGGTGCGGGCGAACACGAAGGGACCTTTGTCGGTCTCGCGGATCTCCAGCTGGTCGGGGTCGCAGCCGCAGCGCCGGGCGAATCCGATGGCAGCCTGGGTGGGCTGGCCCTCACGAAACGCCTGCTGGGCCGGCGGGCCCTTGCGGTCCTCGACCAGATCCTCCTGCTCCCGGGGCAGGCCGGTGACCGTCACGGCCAGGCGCCGGGGTGTGCCGCCGGTTCGGATGGCGTCGCAGGTGAGGCGGGCCTCCCGCAGGTCGCGGGCCACGATCGCCTCCAGCTGGGGCTGGGCCAGGCGCACGAAATCGGCCGGCAGTTCCTCGGTTCCGATCTCCAGAAGAAAGGTGGCCATGCAGGGGAATGGGCAGGAGGCGACTGTATGCAAAGGGGGGAAACGGCCGGAACCTCCGGCGGAGCGCCCCATCCCGTTCGCTAGTTTCAGTCCAGAACCCTTTCCGCATGCCGATGTCCTCGACGACGGTCGCCGACAGCACGTCGCTCCCATCGGCTCCCCCCGCCAAGCCCCCCACCAAGCAGGAGGCCCTGAAGGCCGGCAGCGGCCACCTTCATGATCCCCTGGCGGCCGAGCTGGGCAACGAACTGCCCAGCTTCACCGATCCCGCCGTCCAGATCCTCAAGTTCCACGGCAGTTACCAGCAGGACGACCGGGACAAACGCCGCAAAGGGGCGGAGAAGGACTGGCAGATGATGCTGCGGCTGCGCAATCCCGGCGGGCGCATCCCCACCTCCCTCTATCTGGCGCTGGATTCCCTCGCCGACCGTCTTGGTAACGGCACCCTGCGCATCACGACGCGCCAGGCCTTCCAGATGCACGGCGTGCAGAAGACCGACCTCAAGGAGGTGATCGGCGGCATCGTGCGGGCCCTGGGCTCCACCTTGTCGGCCTGCGGGGACATCAACCGCAACGTGATGGCCCCGGCCGCCCCCTTCGAGCGTGATGGCTACCCGGAGGCCCGCCTGCTGGCGGATCAGATCGCCGACCTGCTGGCCCCCCAGGCCGCCGAGGGTTCCTACCTCGACCTCTGGGTGGACGGGGACCTGAGCTACCGGATCAAGCCCAGGGGCCCCGTCAAGAAGGCCCGCCGCCAGCAGGAGAGCGGCGCCGTGTTCAGCGGTGACGCGGCCGAACCGCTCTACGGCTCCACCTACCTGCCGCGCAAGTTCAAGGTGGCCGTCACCGTCCCTGGCGACAACTCGGTCGACCTGCTGACCCAGGACATCGGCCTGGTGCTGTTCAGCGATCCCTCCGGCCGGCCCCTGGGCTGCAACGTCTATGTGGGCGGCGGCATGGGCCGGACCCACAACAAGGAGGAGACCTTCGCCCGCACCGCCGATCCGCTCGGCTACGTGGCCGCCGGCCATGTGCTGGAGCTGGTGCAGGCGATCGTCGCCCTGCAGCGGGACCACGGCGACCGGGAGCAGCGCCGCCACGCCCGCATGAAGTACCTGATCCACGACCGGGGGGTGGACTGGTTCCGCACCGAGCTGGGCCGTTACTTCCCCCATCCGATCAAGGGGATGCGCCGGGAGCCCGCCGCCGTTCTCACCGATTACCTGGGCTGGCATCGCCAGTCCCCGGGTCTGTGGTTCGTGGGCCTGCCGGTGCTGTGCGGACGCCTGCAGGGGGAGCTCAAGAGCGGCCTGCGCCGTCTCGTCGAGACCTACCAGCTGGAGGTGCGGCTCACCCCCAACCAGGACCTGCTGCTCTGCAACATCGGCAGCGCCCAGCGGGCTTCGGTGCGGGAGGGTCTGGCGGCCCTCGGTCTCACCGCCCCCGAGGCTCCGGCCCCCCTGGCCCGCCATGCCCTGGCCTGTCCGGCCCTGCCCCTGTGCGGCCTGGCGATCACCGAAGCCGAACGGATCCTGCCGGCGGTGCTTGACCGCCTCGAGGCCCTGCTGGAGCGGCTGGAGATCAGCAAGCCCCTGCTGGTGCGCATGACGGGCTGCCCGAACGGCTGCGCCCGGCCCTACATGGCGGAGATCGGGCTGGTGGGCAGCGCCGTGGACACCTACCAGCTGTGGCTCGGCGGCAGCCACGGCCTGACCCGCCTGGCCACCCCCTACCTGGAGAAGATGCCCCTGGAGAAGCTCGAGGCCACCCTGGAGCCCCTGCTGGTGGCCTGGCGCGACGAGGGCGGCGCCCGCAGCCGCTTCGGTGACTTCGTCGAGCGGATCGGTGCCGAGCGCGTCGGCCAGCTACTGGCCGCCGCCTGATGGCCCGCACCGCCGCCAGCCCCAGCCGGCCCCTGCTGGGCGCCCTCCTCGGCGGGTGTCTGGCGGGGCTGCTGCCTGGCTCCGTGCTGGCCAGTGAAGCCGCGGAGCGCCCCAGCCCCCCCCAGGCCCCTGTCCGGTATTTCAACTCCGACCCCCTGGCCTGCCAGCCGGACGCGATCCGGGCCGCCTACAAGGCCCATCTGCAGCCCTTCGCCGACCAGAGCCCGGCGGTCCTGGCCAAGCTGCGCCGACTGCAGGATGACATGACCCTGGCCAGCCTCAAGCGCTGCGTCCAGAAGGGTCTGCTGACCCGCCCCCAGGCCAGCGTGCTGTTCCGGGAGCTGGGCCTGACGCTGCCGGGCACCGTGATCCCCGTGACCGGCGCCCCAGCACCCGGCGCCGCTCAGCCGGTGCCCTCCCCGGCACCGGCCACGGTCCCTGCCACGGCACCTGCAACGGCCCCGTAGAGCGCCCGCCGCTCGCCGCGGCGCCAGGCCCAGAGCTGGTCGCCGTGGCTGAAATGCCACCACTCATTGGGGTGCTGAGCGAAGCCGGCTTCCCCCATCACCGCCGCCAGCAGCCGGCGCCGCTGGTGCCAGTCGGCGGCCTCGCTGCCGGGGGCGGCCCCGGCGTAGTGGTCGGGCTCCGAGATGGCGCCGATCGCATCGATCGCCCCGCCCATGGCCAGGGGACGGCCGCCGGCCTCGGCCAGGGTGAGAT